>JAEXJH010000612.1 GCA_023445955.1 Pseudomonadota bacterium | reverse complement strand
GGGTCAACAACAGCTACTCGAGCGGCTTCTATGACGTCGCCTGGGCCAAGGACGGTTCGGTTCTTGTCTCGCGCAGTTCGGGACCGGAGGTGACCGTCTGGTCCCTCGACACGTCGACCGGCCTGTTCTGGACGGTCTCCGGCGTGCCGTCCCAGTACTTCTACGGATCGTTCACCGCATCGTCGGACCGCAGCAAGATCCTGTTCGGGATCGAGGGGACCTCGGGCGCGCCGCTCTACGTCTATGACGGCCCCAACAAGTCGATGACCCAGATCGCGGTCACCGCCAATTCCACCAACATTGGCCTGCAGGCGATCAGCAACGCCGGCATGGTGGCCCAGGCCATCTATGGCCAGCTTCTGGTCTACGACACCAGCTACAAGCGGATCGGCGACCTCGTCGCGACGCGCCCGGACCTCAAGTACAATGTTGCGGGGGTCGAGTTCAGCGCCGACGGCTCCAAGCTGTTCGTGCTCGACACGAACTTCGATCGGATTTTGCAGTACTCGACCACCGACTGGTCGATCGAGCGCTCCATCCAGATCGGCAGCGAGGTCGGCTACGGCTACTACGGCACGGGCGCCTATGGCGACCGGCTGAGCCTGTCGGCGGACGGCAGCTATCTGGTGGTGTTTTCGGGGGCGACGGTCTTCTCGGTCGATACGCGCCTGACCTGGGATCCCGGTTCCGACAAGGCCGACGTCATCACCGGCGACGCTGGGGCCAACACGATATTCGGGTTCGGCGGCGACGACGTGATCAACGGCGGCGCGGGCAACGACACCCTGTATGGCGACGACGGCAACGACACGCTCATCGGCGGGCCGGGCAACGACATGCTGTACGGCGGCGAGGGTATCGACACCGTCGACTATAGCAACGCCCCTGCCGGGATCACCGCCGATCTGAGCTATACGGGGAATTGGACCTACGGCGACGGCAACGACCAGCTCTATTCGATCGAGAACATCAAGGGTTCGGCGTTCAACGACACGCTGACGGGCGGCGCGGGGCCTAACGTCCTGGAGGGCGGCGCGGGCAATGACACGCTGAGCGGCGGCGGTGGCGGCGACACTCTGCTGGGCGGCGCCGGCGAAGACCGTCTTACCGGCGGCATTGGCGACGACATCATCGACGGCGGCGCAGGCAACGACACGGCCAGCTACGCCAACGCCTCGTTCGGCGTTCGCGTCGACCTTAACAAGGATGGGGTGATCCAGAACACCCTCGGTGGCGGCGCCGACACCCTGATCGGGATCGAGAACCTGTCAGGCTCGACCTACAACGACGTGCTGGTGGGCTCCAGCGGCGCCAACATCCTGGAAGGCGGCGGCGGCGACGACATCCTCGACGGCGGCGCCGGCAGCGACATGGCGCTCTATGCCGACGCCTCCGCCAACTACACCTGGGCTCGCAACAACGACGGCAGCTGGACGGTCACCGACAAGCGCAGCTACGGAACCGGCGTTGACACTCTGCTGAACATCGAGACGCTGAAGTTCTCCGACAAGTCGGTGACGCTGTCGTCTTCGGACACCACCACGACCGTGGACGCGCTGACGCCCCGCGGCGCTGCGCAGGTGGCCGCCGGCGGATCCTTCCTGGACGTGGTGATCAGCGCCGACAGCAAGTCGTTCTTCACCAACGACAGCGACGGCTATGTGGTGGGCTACAGCATCGCCACGGGCGGTGTCACCGGGCGGTGGAAGGTGGGCGCGCTGCTGGGCGGCATGGATGTGTCGGCCGATGGCCGCTACCTCTTCGTGGCCGAGCAGCTTCCCTATGCCTACAACGACAGTGTCGAGGGCGTCGCCACGCTTCACCGGCTGGACCTGCAGACCGGCCAGGTGAAGGACTTCACCCTAGCCATCAAGGGCGGCGATCGCGGGTTCTATGACGTCGCCGTCGCCCAGGATGGCACGGTGTATCTCAGCCAGAGCAGCACCAGCGCCAACCAGACCAACCTCTGGGCCCTGGACACCGCGACCGGAAAGTTCGCGCCCACCCAGAACACCTACTATCCGGAAGCCACCCTGACGGTGTCCGCGGATCGCACCAAGATCATGATCGGCCCGCAGGGGATCTACAGCGGGTCGGCCTACCTCTACGACACCACGACCAAGACCCAGACTGGATCGACCAGCAGCACCTGGTCCAACAGCGGCGTGCAGGCGGTCTCGGCCGCCGCCAAGCTGATGGTCCACGCGACCTATGGCCAGGCCATCGTTTACGACCTCAACGGGGCCAAAAAGGCTGATCTCGGGGCCCTGCATCCCGAGCTGCAGTCGCGGTTCAACGGGATGAGCTTCAGCGCCGATGGCAAGTCGCTGTTCGTCTTTGATTCTTCAGTCGATCGCGTCCTTGAGCTTTCGAGCACCGACTGGTCGATCAAGCGCGCCATCGCCTTGACCTATGTGGACTACAACACCGCCGGCGGCCTCTATGGCGATCGGGTGGTGGCCTCGGCGGACGGTCACTATCTGACGGTCACGACCGGCCTGGGCGTCAGCACCGTCGATCTTCTGGCGGACTGGCGTTCGGGCTCCGACGGCGCTGACGTCCTCAAGGGCGATGCGGGGCCGAACATCCTGTACGGCTTCGGCGGCAACGACGTCATCGACGGCGGGGCCGGCGATGACAAGCTATATGGCGACGCCGGCGATGACCGCCTGATCGGCGGCCTCGGCGCGGACCTGCTCGACGGCGGGGCCGGCAACGACACCGCCGACTATTCGACGGCCACGGCGGGGGTGGCGGTCAATCTCACCTCCACCTACCAGCAGGACACCCGCGGCGCGGGCCTGGATACGCTGGTCAGCATCGAGAACCTGATCGGCTCGGCCTTCGATGACCAGCTTTGGGGCGATGCGAGCGCCAACCGGCTGGAAGGGGGCGATGGCAACGACATCCTCTACGGCAACGAAGGCAGCGACACCCTGATCGGCGGCGCGGGCAACGACGTGCTCCACGGCGGCGCGGGTGACGACACCTACGACGGCGGCGCGGGCTTCGACGTCGTGTCCTACGAGACCGCTGCGCTCGGCGTCACGGTGGATCTCAGCAAGACCGGGCTGCAGAACACGCGGGGCGGGGGCGTTGAGATCCTGGCCAACATCGAGGGGCTGAAGGGCTCGGCCTATGCCGACACCCTGACCGGCGACGCGGGCGCCAACATCCTGGATGGCGGCGCGGGCGACGACATCCTCAATGGCGGGGGTGGCGACGACATCCTGACCGGCGGGGCCGGCAACGACACGATCGATGGTGGCGCGGGCAAGGACACCGCGCGCTATTCGGGCGCCAAGGCTGACTACAGCGTCGTCAACAACGCGGACGGCACGACCACGGTGACGGATCTGCGCTCCGGTTCGCCCGACGGCGTGGACCGCCTGATCAACATCGACGTCATCGCCTTCTCGTCCGTCCCGTCGATCAACGAGATCGCCACCCAGATGTTCAACATCCTGCGATTACCGACCAGCACGGCCTCCGGCTCGAGCATGGCCAGGGACCTGATGAACCGATGGACCTACGGCTCGCTGACGGCCGACCAGGTCACCCAGGTCATCGTCAACACCGCCGACTCGACGACCTCGGTGGCTTCGATGAGCTACCAGTTCTTCACCGGCAAAGTGCCGACCGCAGGCGGCGTCGACTTCCTGATTTCGCCGACCGGGCCTAACGCCACCAACCTCAACAGCGCCTACTACGCCCAGTTCAACACCGTGAACCGCTACATCAACTTCGCGGTGAA
>JAEXJH010000611.1 GCA_023445955.1 Pseudomonadota bacterium | reverse complement strand
CTTCCAGGTCCACCGCTCTGTGCCCAAGCTCCTGATGCACGCCTTCGCCAAGGGCGGCGTCGGCTATATCCGCGACGCGGTCGCCCTGCCCTCGTCCCGCCATATCGAGGGCCTGAAGCAGAAGATCGACGTGCCAGCGCGGGTGATCGTGTTGAACGTCCTGGCCCAGGCCCTGCTGACCGTCGGCGTCTTCGCCTCGCTCTATGCCGGCTATCTAGCGCCGGAGTTCCGGGTCACGGCCGTCAGCCTGTCGTCGGTGATCAATGGCGTGGCGACCATCCTGCTGTTCGTGTTGATCGATCCAGCCCTGTCGATCATGACCGACGACGTCATGGACGGCCGGGTCAGCGAGCCGGCCTTCCGCCGCGCCGTGGTCTGGTTCGCCGGCAGCCGCGTGGCCGGCACGGTGCTGGCCCAGCTGCTGCTGGTCCCTGCGGCGAGCGCCGTCGTGATGCTGGCGCGGGTGATCTGATGGTCCGCCAGCGCCGCGCCGCCCGCGTCGTCCTGCTGGACGAGACCGATCGCGTGCTGCTGATCCGCTTCGAGATCAGGCGGCAAGACTGCGCCGTCGCGTTCTGGGCCACGCCCGGCGGCGGCCTCGAAGGCGACGAGGAGCCGCTCGCCGGCGCGCGGCGCGAGCTGATGGAGGAGCTGGGCCTGGACCTGCACTTGAGCGGCCCGATCCACGAAGCCACCGCCGTGTTCGAGCACGAAGGCGCGCCGCTGGAGAATACCGACACCCTCTTCCTGGCCCGCTGCGCCGCGTCTGCTCCGCGCCTCGACGGGATCGATGAAGCCGAACGTCAGGCGATGCGCGAGATACGGTGGTGGAGCGCCGACGAGATCGCCGCCAGCACGGAAGCCATCTTCCCCGCCGGACTGGCCGAGGTGGTCAGACGCGTTGCTAAATTCGGCGCGCGGTGACGATCGGAACCACCGGGTCCAGCATCTGGCCTTCCATCACCGGATTGGTCGCCTTGCCGGGCGTGGGCAGGTTCAGGATCGTGCGGACCACGTCCATGCCCTTGACCACCTGGCCGAAGGCCGCGAAGCCCAGGTTGTCGCCCTCGGCCGCCGGATTGGCGTCCAGGTACGGGGCCTCGCCCGCGCAGATGAAGAAGTCGCTGTCGCCGCTGCCGGGCTCGCGGCGGGCCAGGGACAGCGTGCCGTCGACATGGCGCAGTCCCGTCTGGGTGGTCGGCTCGTGGGCGACGGGTTTGAGCACCTTCTTGGGATCGCTGGCCAGCCCGCCCTCGATCAGGCCGTAGGTGGTCGACCCCGGCGCCTTGGCCGAGCGCCAGAAGCTGGAGCCGTCATAGAGCTTGGCGTCCACATACTTCAGGAAGTTGGCCACGGTCAGCGGCGCCTGCTGGGCTTTCAAGGCGATGACGATCTGGCCCTGGCCCGTTTCCAAGCTGACCAGGATATCGCCCGCGCCCGGCACGATCGGCGTGGGCGCCAGGTTCAGGATTTGGGCGTTGGCCAGGCCCGGCGCGGCGGCCAGACCTCCGAGGGTGGCGAGAACGTCACGACGCTTCATGTCCAGCTCCTAGCTCAAGCGGCAGCGCCGCACCCACCAATCGGGCCGCGCCATCTCGAGGCGTTCGACCAGGGTCTCGGCCTCGATATCGCCGGCGCAGAGCGCAAAGCACGTCGCGCCCGAGCCCGACATCCTGACCAGCAGACTTTCGGGCTCCTCGTGCAGCACGTCCAGCACTTCGCCGATGCGCGGCTCCAGCGCCACGGCCGGCGCCTCCAGGTCGTTGCGGGTGGCGACGGAGAGCCAGGCGGCGACCTCCTCGACGCTCTCCAGGTCTTCCGGCATGAACGGACGCTCGGCCCCGTCCGGATGCACGGAGGCGTCATAGGCGCGGTAGACGGCTCCTGTCGGCGACGGCACGCCCGGATTGACCAGCACCGCATGCAGCGCGGGCAAGGCCGGGGCCGGCGACAGGATCTCCCCTCGCCCCTCGGCCATCAGCGTCGTGGCCCGCAGGCAGGCCGCGCCGTCCGCGCCCAGGCCGGCGGCCAGCGGTTCCAGCTCGTCGTCGGAGAGATCGGGCGCCAGAGCGTCGCGCAGCAGCTTGAAGGCCGCGCCCGCGTCGCTAGAACCGCCGCCCAGCCCCGCCGCGATCGGCAGGTGCTTTTCCAGGATCAGCCGATAAGGCGGGATCGGTCCGCCCAGCTTGGCATGGAACGCGCGCGCCGCCCGGACCACCAGGTTGTCGCCATCGACCGGAATGTCGCCGCCAAACGGCCCGGAGGTCTCGAAGGCCGGCGCGTCGCTGGGCTGGATCATCACCTGGTCGCCGACGTCGGCGAACACCATCAGGCTGGCGATCGGATGATAGCCCTCCGCATCCGGCCCGCCCACGTGCAGGAACAGATTGACCTTGGCCGGGGCGAAGGCGGAAAGCCGCATGATCACTCGACTTCAGCTGAAACGAACGACAGCCCGATAGCTCAGTTGCTGGCCGTCGTCGACGCGGTCGCCGCCGCGCCGCTCGCCGCCAGGCCGTTCTTCAGCTTGGCTTCGGAGTCGGCCTTCTGCTTGTCGTCGGGCTCCAGGCTCAGGACGCGCTGCCACTGGAACTGGGCTTCGGTCTTGCGCCCGATCCGCCAGTAGGCGTCGCCCAGGTGGCCGTTAACGTCCGGGTCGCCCGGCTCCAGCTCGACGGCGCCTTCCAGCTTCTCGACGGCGGCCTTGTAGTCGCCCAGGCGGAAATAGGCCCAGCCCAGGCTGTCGAGCATGGCGCCCGACTGCGGCCGGGCGGCGACGGCCTTCTGGACCATGCCCAGGGCCTCGGCCAGATGCTCGTTGCGGTCGATCCAGCTGTAGCCGAGGAAGTTCAGCAGCTCCGGCTCGTTGGGATTGATCTTCAGGGCCTGCTGCAGGTCGCGCTCGGCCTCGGGCCAGCGCTTGGCCTGCTCCAGGGCCACGGCGCGCAGATAGAGGACGCGCCAGTCGGGATTGGCGCTCTCGCGCTCGATCACCTTGTCCAGCACGGCCACCGACTCGTTCCACTGGCTGCCGGCGCGCAGCAGGTCGGCCAGCGCCAGTTGGGCGTCGCGGTCGGCCGGCGCAGCGGTCGCGGCGGCGCGAGCAACCTCCAGCGCCTTGGCCTTGTCGCCCAGGTCGTTCCACGCCCAGGCGACCTTGCTCTGGGCCGAGGCGTAGTGCGGCGAGCCGGCGGGCACGTGGCCATAGGCCTCGATCGCGCCCTGGCGGTCCTCGCCCTGGTTCAGCAGGTCGCCGACCAGCACCCAGGCCTCGTCGCGGGCCGGGTCCAGGCGCAGGGCCAGGCGCAGATAGGCCAGGGC
>JAEXJH010000610.1 GCA_023445955.1 Pseudomonadota bacterium | reverse complement strand
GGATGACGGTGGAGGGTGCGGGTTGAGGTGGAGATCTAGGCCGTGACGCTCGTCCCGCTGCTGACCGAACCGCTGCTGCTCGCCGAAGACGACGTCATCGCCTTGTCCAGCTGGGCCAGCAGCTTCTGCATCAGGTCCGCGGCGGCCGTGGAGCCCGACATCAGGCTGGCCAGGGTCGAGGATGCGTCGGTTCCGGTCGACTTGCCCTGGTCGAGCATGGCCGCGAACTCGCCGCCGCTCAGGGTTCCGTCGCCATCCTGGTCGGCGGCCTTGATCAGGTCGGAGGCGGCGCTGGTCCCGCTGGTGCTGTCGCTGCCGCCCGCGGCGGCCAGTTCCTCGGCCGAGACCGTACCGTCCTTGTTGGTGTCGAGGCTTTCGAAGACGCCGCTGGACCCGCTCGCGCCGCCAGCACCACCGGCCGGCGGCGGACCGCCATGATGGCCGTGCGGACCGCGCATCGCCTGGGTCGACGACTCATCCGCCGCCGCCGTGCTGATCGCCGAGGAAATCTCGGACGACGACAGGCTGCCGTCGCCGTCGGTGTCGAGGGCCGACATGATGTCCGACGCCATCTTGCTGCTCGCATCGGCCGGAGCGTTCTGCGGCGCGTTGGCGGCCAGGGCCGAGGAGAGCTCGCTGGCGCTCATCTTGCCGTCGCTGTTCGTGTCGCCGGCCGCCATCACCGATTTGGTCAGGTCGTCGACCGACTGGGTCGAAAGCAGCGACGACAGTGTGTCACCACTGAAATGTCCGCCGGGTCCGCCGCCGCCGCGCATCGGTGGCGGCCCCTGCCGCCCGCCCGAGCCCTGCACATTTTGCCCGATGGACTGGAACTCGCTGAGCGACAGTTGCCCATCGCCGTCGGCATCCGCCGTTTTGAAAGCCGCCTGCTGCAGCTGACGAAGTTGAGCCAGACTCGTCGATGAGCCAGCGCTGGTTATGGTCATAGTGCTCACCCTCTGTTGGGAGGCGGCCTGCGTGGGCCGGCCCCTTGGTTCGCGCCGCGTGTCGACGCGCGAGGGATCACGCGAAAAACATTCCAGTTTTCAGCATGTTGCGATTAAGAAATGAGGCATTTTGCGGGCAAGGTTAACGCTGCGCGGCCCGCGCGCAATGGCTCGCGCGGGACGTCAGCGGCCGGTCAGCTCGCGGACCAGCGCGGTGCGTCCATAGACCTTGGCCAAGGCCTCCGACACCGCGACCGTCGACACCGAGACGGCCCGGTTGCGCGCGCCGTCATAGCCATAGGCGCCGCCCAGCGAATGGATGTTGCCGTCGAAGGCCACGCCCATGACCTTGCCCTCGGCGTCCAGCACGGGCGAGCCGGAATTGCCGCCGACGATGTCGTTGGAGGTGACGAAGTCGAACGGCGTGTCCGGGTTCAGCTTGCTCTTGGCCTTCAGCCAGCGCGGCGCGGCGGCGTAGGGCGCAGCGCCGGTCGCGCGGTCGTAGAGGCCGGCGAAGGTGGTCGTCGCCGCCACCGGCCCAGTGCGATCCTCCCAGCCCGCCACCTTGCCGTAGGACAGGCGTAGCGAGAACGTCGCGTCGGGATAGTCGCTGTCGCCCAGCAGGGCGAACCGCGCGCGGGCGATCTTCTCGGCGGCGAGGTCGGTGGGTCCGGACACCGACGCCTCCCACGCCGCCCGCGCCACTCGCGCGCCATGGTCGGTGCGCAGGACGAGCTTGATCAGCGGATCGTCGGAATCCTGGATCGTCTCGATGCCGTCGCGCCAGAGGGCCTTGCGGAACGCCGCGTCGCTCATCCGGCTCTTGGCCAGCCGCGCCGCCAAATCCGCCGGGCTGTCGCGCTCCAGCATCACCCGGACCTGCGGCGCGTCGACCGTCAGGAGTTCACGCGTCTTGAGCAGCCATTGCTCGAGAAAGACCTGCTCGGTCGTGGGCTCGCTGGGCTGGGCCTCGGCGACCTTGCGCTCGATCATCGGCAGGCGGGTGTCGACATACTCCGGCAGGCGGTCGGCGTTGGGCCTGTCGCGTTCCTGCGCCGCGCGCACCAGCAGGCGCGTCAGGTAGAAGAGGTCCGAGCCGCCGCCCGCTCCGATCTCCAGCTGACGATAGGCCGGAAAGAGATCGACCGCCGCGACCTGGGCCTTGGCGATCTGCTCCCAGGCGTCGCCGACCTGCGCCGCCCACTTGGGATCGGCGGCGACCTTGGCGCGCAGCTCGGCCTCGGCGGCGCGCTTGGAGTCCATGAACGCCTTGTCGTTCAGCGCCGCCTGCCGCCCCTTCCCGGCCTTGAAGGCGTTTTCCACCCAGGCCAGGGCCGGGCTGACCATGCGGGCGCGGTCGGCGCTCTCGGTGGCGAACTGCAGCAGGCGGCCGCGCAGCTCGGCCCGCTGCAGCTGCAGGAGCGGCAGGGTCTGGTCGCGCTGGGTCTCCAGCTGGGCGACCGTCATCAGGCGGTCGGTAGAGCCCGGATTGCCGATCACGAAGCTAGGCTCGCCGTCCGCCGGCGCCTGTTCGCGCCACTTCAGGAAGGCCGGCGTCGGCGCGGGCCGCTCGCCCGCATAGACCCGCAGGAACGCGACGTCGAAGCCGTAGCGCGGGTAGTTGAAATTGTCCGGGTCACCGCCGAACGCCGAGGCGCTGAGCTCCGGCGCGAAGACCAGGCGCACGTCGCTGTAGCGGCGGTACTTGTAGACCTTGTACTCGCCGCCGCGGAAGAAGCTGATAGCCTGGCAGCGCAGGGTCACGTCCTGGCCGCAGGCCGCCAGCTCGGCCAGAGCCAGCGCCCCGTCGCGGGCGCGGACATAGTCGTCGCGGGTCTTGCCCTCGGCGGCGGCGCGGATCTGGTCGGTGACGTCGAGGATCGACAGCAGCACCTCGGCCTGCAGGCCGACGCACTTCTGCTCCTCCAGCGGCCCCAGGGTCAGGAAGCCGTCGCGGACGTAGTCGCGCCCGGGGGCGGACAGCGCCTGCACGCACTCGGCCACGCAGTGGTTGTTGGTGACGACCAGCCCCTGGTCGCTGACGATCCCGCCCGAGCAGCCGCTCGACAGCCGCACCGCCGAGGCCTGGGCCGCGTCCAGCCAGGCCTGATCGAGCGTCACGCCATAGGCCGCCTTGATCCGCGCGACCGGGACCTTGTCGAAGGTCCACATGCCCTCGTCCGCCCGCGCCGACGCCGTGGCGACCAGGCCCAGCAGGAGGGCCAAAGCGATGCGGAGAACGGTCATGGGCATCCGGGGTCGTTGCACGCGTCTTGCCGCTTAACGCAGGTCTTCAGGTTCAGTCTGCTTTCTCCCACGCAGCTGAATAAGATTTCATCACGGAAATGCGCCTTACCCCGATTTAACTTGGCCGCTTAGCGATCGCCGTTCATTGCTGCAACCGTCGGTTTGGGGGAGCACGGTTTCGAATGTCGTTGGCCTTGGCCACTCTTCTCTATGAGTGGCGTCGTTACATGGCGGCCGTGGTCGCCCTCGCTTTCTCGGGCCTTCTCGTGCTGGCCTTCCTGGGCATGTTCATGGGCATCGGCAAGGCGTTCACCGCCCAGATCGACCGCGCCCGCGCGGACATCATGGTGCTGGGCCCGGGCGCCACGGCGCTGTTCAACGGCGGCCCCTCGGGTCTGCCGCGCCGCATGATCCCCCTGGTCTACAGCCATCCCGAAGTCATGCAGGTTGCGCCGTTGGACGGCTCGGGCGGTCGCTTTCAGAACATCCTGAGCCCGGAGCAGATCGCCAAGGCCGAGGCTCGCGCCAAGAAGGGCGGCAAGGGCGGCGGCGGTGGCGGCGGCGGCCGCAAGACCGAGTTCGTCAACGTCACCGTCATCGACGCCATCCCTGGCTACGTGACCGTACCGACCGACTACACCGACTCGATGATCGAGGCCCTGCGCCAGCCTTACACCGTGGCCGTCGACCAGACCGCCCTCGCCCGCCTGGGCGTCAAGAAGGGCGACAAGGCGCTTTACAACGGCAAGACCGTGACCGTCGCCGTCGTCACCCATGGCTATCCGAACATGATGCAGGCCTCGCTGGTCATGTCGCGCGACACCCTGCGGATGCTGGGCGAGGCCGACACCGGCCAGCGCGTCGGCCCGCTGATGGTCAAGATCGCCGATCCTTCGCGCGCCGACATCGTCGCGGCTCAGCTGAACGCCAAGGCCGACGGCAAATTCCGCGCCTGGACCCGCCAGGAGCTGGCCGACGCCAACTCCAACTCGATGCTGAAGGAGAGCTTCATCAGCATCATCCTGGTGTTTGCTTTGATCATGGGCGCGGTGATCGGCATGGCCATCACCTGGCAGACCCTGCGCGGCGCAATCATGGCCAATATCAAGGAGTTCGCCTCGCTTCGGGCGCTCGGCGTCTCGATGGGGTCCCTGCGCGGCATCGTCATGGAGCTGAGCTTCTGGGTCGGCGTCGCCGGCATCCTGATGTCGGGCGTCTTCACCTGGCTGGTGGCGACCCTGGCGGCGATGGGCGGCCTGCCGATGGCGTTCCCGATCCCGATGGTCATCGCCATCGCCTTCTTCCTGCTGGTGATCGCCATCCTGTCGGGCCTGCTGTCGCTCGGCATCCTCAAGAAGAGCCAACCTGCGGACTTGCTACGATGAACGGCGACAACGCACACAAGCGCGGCGAGACCGCGCTGGCCGCCAAGGGCATCGTCAAGCGGTTCAAGACCGGCCGCACCTTCGTCGAGGTGCTCAAGGGCGTGGACTTCGACGCCAAGCACGGCGACGTGACCATGGTCATGGGCCCCTCGGGCTCGGGCAAGTCGACCCTGGTCGCCGCCCTGTCGGGCTTCTTGATGCCCGACGAAGGCAAGGTCTCGGCGCTGGAGGCCAAGGACCTGTGGTCCCTGTCCAGCGGCCGCATCGACAAGTTCCGCCTCGACCACTGCGGCTTCATCTTCCAGGGCTTCAACCTGTTCCCGGCCCTCACGGCCAAGCAGCAGGTGATGACCGCGCTGAAGTACCAGGGCGTCGGCCCCGGCGAGGCCTCGCGCCGCGCCCAGGCCGCCCTGGAGTCGGTGGGCCTGGGCCACCGCCTCAACCAGCGTCCGTCCGAGCTGTCGGGCGGCGAGAAGCAGCGTGTGGCCATCGCCCGCGCCCTGGCCAAGAACCCGAACCTGCTGTTCGCCGACGAGCCGACCTCGGCCCTCGACGGCAAGAGCGGCGAGACCGTGATCAAGCTGCTGCGCGCGGCCGCCACGGATCGCGGCGCAGCGGTGATCTGCGTGACCCACGACCCGCGGCTCGAGGCCTATGCCGACCGCGTCATCCACATCGAAGACGGCAAGATCCTGGACGACGTGCGTAGAACGCCCGACGCCAATCCCGCGCCGCTCAGCCACTGATTTTCTGGGGGAATATTAGAATGCCCGCGTTTCTGCGCCGACCCGCCTTCTGGATCGCCATCGTCGTCGTCGTGCTCGTCGGCGGCGGCTTCTTCTACATGAAGGGCCAGGCGGCCGAGAAGAAGAAGAAGCTCGAGACCGCCGCCGCCCAGCAGGAGCCCTCCCCCTACGCCGCCATCGCCCAGGGCAAGGCCGACGTCGAGGGCGGCGTGATCCAGGTAGCCGCGCGCCGCCAGGGCATCATCCGCGAGGTCTTCGTGCAGGAAGGCGACATCGTCAAAGCCGGCCAGCCGCTGGCCAAGCAGGAGGACGACGACGTCCGCCTGGCCGCCCAGACGGCCGGCGCCGCCCTAGCCTCGGCCCGCGCCCAGCTGCAGCTCTTCCAGGTCCAGCTGCGCACCGCCCAGCGCGAATACGCCCGCCTGCAGAACCTCAGCGCCTCCAACTTCGTGGCCGCCCAGCGCCTCGACAACGCCCGCGACCAGATCGCCTCGGCCCAGGCCAATATCGGCGCCCAGCAGGCCGCCATCGGCGTGGCCTCGGCCCAGGTCGCCCAGGCCCGATACAACCAGGAACTGACGGTGATCCGCGCCCCGGCCGACGGCCGCATCGCCCGCCGCCAGGCCAATCCGGGCGCCGGCGCCTCGACCCTGAACGTCACCGCCATGTTCGACCTCGAGCCCAACACCCAGCGCATTGTCCGCGCCGAGATCGTCGAGGCCGACATCCCCAACGTCGCCATCGGCCAGGAAGTCGAGATCCAGCCGGAAGGCGATCCCGACAAGACCTACACCGGCAAGGTCCTGCGCCGCGCCGCCGTCTTCGGCGCCCGCAAACTGGCCTCCGACGACCCCAGCCAACGCAGCGACGAACGCGTCGTCGAGGTGGTCGTGAGCGCTGACGGGGCCCCGTTCCTGGTCGGCCAGCGGGTGTTGGTGAAGTTCATGAAGCCCGGCCAGAAGGCGGGCGTGAAGCGCGACAAGCCGGCGATGCCGATCGCGGGCGGGCTGACGAAGAACAAGGCTTAGGGGCCTCTCCTCGGCTCGAAACATTGGAACGCCGCGCGGCTCCCGCGCGGCGTTTTCGTTTTGGCGAGTTATCGAGAGCTAGGTCGGCTTTCGACCCTTTGGAGACGTTTAGCGCTGTGCGTCCTTCGAGGCGCGCTCAGGAG
>JAEXJH010000609.1 GCA_023445955.1 Pseudomonadota bacterium | reverse complement strand
GTCCGGAGCCGCCCGTCGCCGACAGCGCAAGAGCGCGGCTGTTCCTCACTCTCGCGGCCCGGGCCGGCCGCGAACCCCCTGCCCGAGGCCGCGCTCCGCTGGCGCTCGCCATGGAAGCCGCCGACCTGCTGGAAGCCGTGGTCGACGCCGCTACCGGCCAGGCCGGCGAAGGCCCGGCCCATGCCCGCTTCGCCGCCGCCTGGGGGTTGGATGCGGCCGGCGCGGACCTTGTCCGTCGGAGCCTCGTCCTGCTGGCCGACCACGAGCTGAACGCCTCGACCTTCGCCGCGCGAGTGGCCGCCTCGACCGGGGCCTCATTGTCGGCCGCCTGTCTGGCGGGGCTATCGGCGCTGTCGGGACCTCTGCACGGCGGCATGGCCGCTCGGGTGGAAGCTTTCGTCGAGGAAGCCGAACGCCGCGACCCGGCCCATGCGGTTGCGGCGCGGCTGGCGCGAGGCGCGTCGATGCCCGGCTTCGACCATCCGCTCTATGCCGACGGCGACCCCCGCGCGGCCGCGCTGCTGGCGGCGTTCGAGGCCCCGCCTCTATTGGCCGACCTGCGAACGATGACCGAGAGCGCCACGGGCCTGGCGCCGAACATCGACTTCGCATTGGTGACCCTGGCGCGAACCCTGAAATTGCCACCGGACGCGCCGTTCATCCTGTTCGCGACAGCCAGGAGCGCCGGCTGGGCCGCG
This sequence comes from Pseudomonadota bacterium, assembly GCA_023445955.1. Classification (GTDB taxonomy): domain Bacteria; phylum Pseudomonadota; class Alphaproteobacteria; order Caulobacterales; family Caulobacteraceae; genus Caulobacter. The sequence goes on along the minus strand of JAEXJH010000609.1, from coordinate 6,564 downwards.
CATGCGATCGAGCAGTTGCAGACCGGGCGGCTGATCCGGCCCCGCGCGCGGTACGTCGGCGCCGCGCCGGAAGGCTACTCGCCCTCCTCCTCGTCATAGCCGACCAGCCGCAAGGCACGGGCCGGCAGGCCTTCCAGTTCACACCAGCGCTCCAGGGCCTCTTCGCGACCGTGGGTGATCCAGACTTCGCCGGGCCGCAGCTCGCTCAAGGTCGACGTCAGCTCGTCCCAATCGGCGTGGTCGGAGAGGATCAGCGGCAGTTCCACACCCCGCTGTCTCGCTCTCGCCCGCACTCGCATCCAGCCCGAGGCGAAACAGTCCACCGGATCCGGAAACCGCCGCGACCAACTGTTCGCGATAGCGCTAGGCGGGGCGATGATGATCTGGCCGGCGAAGGCCGCCTTCGGACCAGATGACGTCGCTGGAGCCAGAGGGCCGAGCTCGACGCCATGCGCTTCGTACAAGGCGTTCAGCCGCTCCAGCGCCCCATGGACGAAGATCGGCTTGTCCCAGCCGCCCTCGCGCAGCAGCTTGATCACCCGCTGCGCCTTGCCCAGGGCGTAGGCCCCGACAATGTGGCAACGCTCGGGAAACTGCTCGACCGAGGCCAGCAGGCTGCGGATCTCGCCGGCGTCGTCGGGATGGCGGAAGACCGGTAGGCCGAAGGTCGCCTCGGTAATGAACACGTCGCACGGCACCGGCTCGAACCGGGCGCAGGTCGGGTCGCGGCGGCGCTTGTAGTCGCCGGAGACCACCATGGTCAGGCCCTTCCAGCGCACCACCGCCTGGGCCGAGCCCAGCACGTGACCGGCCGGGACCAGAGTCACCTCGACGCCGTTGTGGGTGATCCTCTCGCCATAGGGCGCGGCCTGGCGGCGCTCGGTGAAGTCCTCGCCATACCGGGTGGCCATGATCGCCAGGGTCTCGGGCGTGGCGGCCACCGTTCCATGACCGGCGCGAGCATGGTCGGCATGGCCATGGGTGATCACGGCCCGGTCCACGGGGCGGACGGGGTCGATATAGAAGTCTCCCGGCGGGCAGTAGAGGCCGTCCGGCCGGGGACAGAGAAGATCTTCGGGCTTGATCACGGCTGGATATCACAACGCCGGAAGCGCTAAGCCTATCCCTATGAGCGACAACGAACAGACGAAGCTCATCGCCACGGCGATGAACGAGGGCAGCCCGCAGGCCAAGGCGCTGGGCTTCACCACCCTGGAGATCGGCGACGCGGTCGCCATACTGAAGGTCCCGTACCGCCCCGAGATCGTGGGTGATCCGGAGACGGGCGTCATCGCCGGCGGGGTGGTCACCACCCTGCTGGACCACGCCAGCGGTCAGGCCGTGCACGCGGCCATGGAAACCTTCACCTCGATCGCCACGCTGGACCTGCGCATCGACTACATGCGCGCCGCTGAGCCCGGCCTGGACGTCATGGCTCGTGCGCATTGCTACAAGCTGACCCGCTCGGTCGCCTTCGTCCGCGCTGTGGCCTACGACCGTGACCCGGAAGATCCCGTCGCCACCGGCCAGGCGACCTTCATGCTGGATTCGAGCGCCGGCAAGAAGCCCGGCGCCAACTTCAAGCCGCCGCGCGAGACGCGGGCCAAGACCGGGAGCGCCGGCCAATGAGCGATATCGACACGCGTCTGGTCTCGATGCTGGACTCCATTCCCTACGCCCGCTTCCTGGGGATCAAGGCCGAGCTGGCCGGCGACGAGATGACGGCCATCCTGCCGTTCGCCCAGCACATCGTCGGCAATCCGATGCTGCCGGCCATCCATGGCGGGGTGCTGGGGGCGTTCATGGAGATGACGGCCCTGGCCCAGCTGTCGGTGGCCGCGCCGATGAAGCGCCAGCCGCGCACCATCGACGTCTCGATCGAGTATCTGCGCTCGGGCCGGCCGCTGACCACCTACGCCCGCGCCAGCATCAAGAAACTGGGCCGGCGCATCGCCAATGTCCACGTCGAGGCCTGGCAGGAGACAAGGTCTGCCCCGATCGCGACGCTGCGAGGACTCTTTTTGGTGGCGCCCAGCGAGGAATGATCGTCAGGGGCCGGAATAATGGTCTCAAAGGATAAAGTTTCTCGGGAAACCAAATTCCACGACCACATTAATCCTCTGTAATGCCGATTAGGTGCGACAAAGTTTCTTAAATCGGCGTCATGAAGCAAGGGTAACGTGCATTAACGAGAGTCAGCGCCTACATCTCTGGTCATCGGACGCCGCAATGGCGCCGAGACACAAAAACAGGGATCAAGACCATGACCATGAAGACCAACGCCGTCGCCGGTTTCGCCTCGCTCGTTCTGGCCGTTCTGCCGCTCGTCGTCATCGCCGGTTCGCTCGCCACGAGCTTCTAAGTGATCGCCGCGTAAACTCCGTCGGGCCGCTCAGTTGAGCCGCCTCGACGGAGATGGCGACAGAACGACAGAACTAACCGCTTAAGAATAAAGAGATTTCGCCGTCCGATGCAGGATGGCGTGGCGCGCCGCCAGACGATCGATATCCGCGTCGTAGCCGCCGCCAATGACCCCGACCACGGGGATCTCAAGAGAAAGACAAGCGCCCAGGACATAGGCCTCCCGTCGCCCCAGACCCTCGTCGGTCAGCGACAGGCGGCCCAGCTTGTCGTCCGCGTGCGGATCCACGCCCGCATTGAAGAAGACGATGTCCGGCCGGACGCTGCCCAGCAGCGCCGGCAGGATCGCCTCCAGCTTTTCCAGATAAGCCGCATCGCCCGTCCCGTCGGCCAGCTCGACGTCGAGATCGCTGGTCGCCTTGCGATGCGGGAAGTTCTTCTCGGCGTGCATCGAGAAGGTGAAGACGCTGGGATCGCCCTCGAAGATCCGCGCCGTGCCGTCGCCCTGGTGGACGTCCAGATCGACGACCAGCGCTTGACCGATCGCGCCTTCGGCCAGCAGCCGCCTGGCCGCCACCGCGACATCGTTGAACACGCAGAAACCCGCGCCGCTCTCGGCAGAGGCGTGATGGCTGCCGCCGGCGGTGTTGCAGGCGATCCCGTGTTCCAGCGCCAGCCGCGCCGCCAGCAGCGTGCCGCCCGTCGCCGCCCTCGCCCGCGTGGCGACGCTGTCGGTATTGGGCATGCCGATCCGCCGGACCACGTCGGCTGGCAGGGACAGCTCGATCACGCCCCGGACATAGTCCTCGGTATGGGCCAGCCGCAGGGTCTTGACATCGATGAATTCGGGCTTGGCGAAACCTTCCGGGCCCGGAACGCCCTGCGCTTCCAGCAGCGAGGCCAGGCGCGAGAACTTGTCCATCGGGAAGCGATGCCCCGCCGGCATCTCGGCGCGGAAGGCGGGATGATGGATGACGGGAGGAACGCGTGACATCGTTCCACGATGGGGACCGCGACCGCCTGACGCAAGGTGACGACTTGCCGTGACGCTCCGACCGGCATATCGCACTGCACCATGCAGACGACCGAGAACCTCGCCGACATCCTCGACCTCGAACCGATCGAGGTGAACCTGTTCCGGGGCGTCAGCCCGAACGACGGCTTTCCGCGCATCTTCGGCGGCCTGGTGATCGCCCAGGCCCTGCTGGCGGCGTACAAGACCGTGCCGGACCGGGTCTGCCACTCGCTGCACGCCTATTTCATCCGCCCGGGCGATGTGAACGCCCCGGTGCTTTACGAGGTCGAGCGGGCCCGCGACGGCGGCACCTTCACGACCCGCCGCGTCGCCGCCATCCAGCATGGCGAGCAGATCTTCAACCTGGCCGCCTCGTTCCAGACGCCGGAGGAGGGCTTCGAGCACCAGTCGGACATGCCCGACGCGCCGAACCCCGAGACCCTGCCGACCGAGGTCGAGTTCCTGCAGAGCCTGGGCGACCAGATCCATCCGAAGATGCTGGCAATGGCCAGCAAGCCGCGGCCGGTCGACGTGCGCTGGGTCGACCAGCAGAACCCGGTCGCGCCGGTCAAGAAGTCCGGCACCAAGAACGTCTGGATGCGCGCCAAGGCCCCGCTGGGCGACGACGTGAAGATGCAGCAGGCCGCTCTGGCCTATGCCTCGGACATGGCGTTCATGGAAAGCGCCCTGCGCCCGCACGGCCTGATCTGGACGACGCCGGGCCTGCAGGCCGCCAGCCTGGACCACGCCATGTGGTTCCACCATCCGTTCGACTTCAACGACTGGACCCTGTTCGCCCAGGACAGCCCCAACGCCTCGCAAGGGCGCGGCCTGGTGCGCGGCCAAATGTACAGCCACGACGGCAAGCTCGTGGCCTCGGTCGCCCAGGAATGCCTGATGCGGGTGCGGAAGTAATCTAGAGCTTCTGGTCCGCCGCCAGCGTCGCCGTCGGATCGGCGATGGCGTCGGCGCGCTCCTTGTCCGACTTCGGGGTCGAGACCAGCGGCTTGGCCGCGGCCAGGGCGCGGCGGTAGGCCTCGGTCAGGGCGCCATCGGTCGAGGTCGGCACGTCCGGCTGGACGCCGACGCCCTCCCAGCCCTTGCCGGTCAGCGGATGCTCGGTCCAGCCGTTGGGCACGAAGACCGCAAGGCCAAAGCCCAGGCCCGGCGTCGGGCGATTGGCCGGATTGCCGCCGCCGCGCGTGCGGGTCCCGATCACCAGGCCGCGCTTGTTGGCCTGGATGTCGTAGGCGAAGCCCTCGGCCGCCGAGAAGGTGCGGTTGGCGGTCAGCACGAAGACCGGCTTGTCGGCATAGAGCGGACCGGACGACGGCGCCGACGGCTGGCGCTGCTCGACCGTCTCGCGGCCATCGGGCTGGCGCCAGTGGATGCGGGTCATGACCAGCGGCGTCTTCGAAAGATGGCCTAGCAGGCGCGTGTCCGACGCCCCGCCGCCGCCGGTGTTCTCGCGCAGGTCGATGATCAGGGCGTCGGTGTGCTGAAGCAGGCCCATGGCCGCGTCGATCAGGTCGGCGCCTTCCTGGCCCTGTTCGAAATAGCGCAGCTTCAGATAACCGATATTGGCCGGCAGCCGTCGCGCCGCCATCAGGCCGTAGGCCAGGCGCTGGTCGATGAGCGCCTGCTCGGCGTCGCTGATCGCCGCGACTTGGGCGCTGGACGTCGTGACCGAGACCTTCAGATGCTGGTCGTTCGAGGTCTTGAGCGTGATGGCGGTCAGCGCCTCGGCCAGGGCTTGGCGATCGTGGATCCGCGTCAGCTGGCCGCGCTGGGCCTTCAGCGCCGCGCGAACCTGCGTGGCCTTGGCCCGGTCGAAATAGTCGCCCATCTGGCCGATCAGCGCGTCGACCACGTGGCCCGACTGCTTGGCGCTCAGGTCTTCCGCGGCCAGGACCGGCGCAGCGGCGGCGAGGAGGGCGACGGCGACGGTCGTGGCGAGAAGGCGCATGGAAATCCCCGAGATCAGCGGCGCGACGGATGCCGCGCCCGCCCCGGAAACGCCAGTTACGCTTGCTTCATGACCCCCTTTTCATCCGCCATCAGCACCTGCAGCAGCGAGGCGACCTGGATCGCGGCGGTCATCTCGCCGCTGAGCGCCAGGCGCAGCGCCTCGGCGCGCGGGACCCAGAAGGTCTCGATCCGTTCCAGCGGATCGTCGACCGGCGCGGTCACCCGAACGACGTCGCGGGCGATCACGGTGTGCATGCGATTGGCGTGGCTGGACGGATTGGGCGACAGCGTTCCGTAGAGCGACAAGGTCCCCGCGCAGCCGGTCTCCTCCAGCAGTTCGCGCTCGGCGGCGACCAGCGGGTCGACATCGCCGGGATCCATGGCCCCGGCCGGCACCTCGATCGACAGGTCGCCCAGGCCATGCCGGTACTGGCGGATCAGCAGCACATTGTCGTCGGCGTCGAACGCCACGACATGCACCCAGTCGGGATAGTCGAGCACATAGAACGGCGCGACCACCGCGCCTTCGTCGGTCAGGCAGTCGTCGGCGCGTAGATGAACCCAGCGATCCTTGTGAACGACCCGCGAGGCGGTGACCCGCCATTTACCGTCCGACATCGCTGAAGGCTCCCAATCAGTCCCGGTCGCCCAGCTCTTCGTCTTCGGCGGGGCCTTCGGGCTCGCCCACCAGGGCGGGCGGGTCGGCCAGGATCAGACCTTCGCCGATCTTCACCTCGGGCACAGCCGCCCGCGTGAATGGCAGGTACCAGGTCGGGCCGCCCAGGTCCGGGGTGATCTCGAGAATGTCGCCGGCGCCGAAATTCTGGACGCTCTTCACGCGGCCCAGCAGCACGTCGGTGGCGATGTGGCGGACCGACAGGCCCACCAGGTCGGTGAGATAGAACTCGTCCTCGTCCGGGGCCGGCAGGGCCGAGCGGGGGACGTACAGGCGAAGGCCGCGCAGGGCGTCGGCGGCTTCCTTGGTCTCGACGCCGGGACAGCGGCAGACGACGCCGTCCTTGGTCTTGCGGGCCGAGGCGATGGTCAGGGCGGGCGAGCCGTCCTGTCGCTTCAAGGCTTTGAAGGCCGCGATGCTCATCGGCTCTTCGGTGTAGGTCGCGATCCGCACCTCGCCGCGCACGCCAAAGCCGCCGGCCACGCGGCCGACCAGGATCAGCGGATCGTCAGAAGATGCAGCCATGGTCTGGACAGAGTCGCGG
>JAEXJH010000608.1 GCA_023445955.1 Pseudomonadota bacterium | reverse complement strand
CGCGGGCCCCCGCCCGCCCGCGGCGCCGGCGCCGTCGCCCGAGGCGGCCGTCCCGGCCAGCGCCTAGAAAATCCCTTTCTCGCGGAGGGCGGGGCGGGGGTATGCTGCCGTCATGACCACCGACGCTCCGCCCCCTGAAGCTCCCCCCGACGAGACCCCCATCCAGCGCGCCCTGCGCCTGAAGCAGGCCGCCCTCGACGCGCGTCCCAAGCCGCCGCGGGGCGGGAAGTTTCAACGGCAGCAAGCCTCGAAGATCGCGGCGGGCAACTCCAAACCCTGGATGACGAAGTAATGGCCGGACTCAAGGATAAGCGCGGTTTCATCGACAAGGACCGCCTGGACCTCTCCGAGCGCCAGGCCGTCGAGTACTGGATGAAGCGCTGGGGCGTCACCCGCGACCAGATCACCGCCGCCCACCGCAAGGTCGGCCGGATGACCAAGGACATCGCCGCCGAGCTCGGCAAGAAGCGCTAGGGCCGCAGTTGGCTCAGGCGTCTTCCGTTGGGTCGTACGCATAGTCGAGGTCGATGCCGACGATCGCGCCGAAGAGGTCGTCCGGAATGACGGCGCTCTTGTAGAGGTCGCTGTTCGCCGCGAACGAGCGCTCCATGACGGCGCCCAGATCGTTGATGACGTCGCGGAACTTCAGGATCGCCGGCTGGAAGTCGACGTCGCGGTCGAAGGCGCTGAACCGCAGCAGATCCAGCGGCGTGTCGATGTCGCCGCCCTGCGGCGTGGGCAACATCAGACGCCCTCGGCCGGAAACCGATCCCGCGCTGATACTGTAGGCGCGCGCTCGCCTGACGCGCTCCTGGCCGCCTTCGACGACGATGTCGCGCTCAGCCACGTAGAAGAACGAGATGGCGCCGAAGAGCGGGCGCTGCATGTTCCGCGCGTTCGCGAGGTTGCCGACGTTCCCCGCCAGGTGATCCATCTTGTCCGCAGCCCCGCGGGGTTGCTGGCGATATCCAGGAAATCACCGGGCTTTGCCGCAGCGCCGGGGAGCAGGTGGGTGATCAGCTTTCCCGCCGCATAGAGGTCGTCGACGATGCTCCAGGCGCAGTTGAACATCATCGCCCGATCGCGGGCGCAGAGCGTTCCGCCGTCCCGGCCGCACTTCAGCGCGGTTTCGTAGAGGTGGTGGTAGGCGGCGGCCAGCGAGTCCGCGACGTGCACCAACCCTTCCAGCAGGATGCGCTGCTCGGGGTCCAGCACGCGGGGAATCCGCTTGAGAAAATGGTCGTCTCCAAGGATGGGCTCGCCGCGGTAGTCCATGCGCAGCACCCTGCCACCGCCGCGGCGCCAGGCAAGCGGTGCTGATCCAGATCATTTCCCTTCCGCGGTCGCATCTGTCATCGTTTGCACCGTCTCCTGCCGGCCTGGAGACTGGCGATCGGCGGAGCGACCGGGTTGGCGGGCGTAGACAAGGTGGAGCTGGAGTTTCCTTGCCCGCGCTGCGGCGGGCAGGTTCGCGCGGCGATCGAAGCCGTGCGCATGCTTCCGGTGCTGGACTGCCCGGCCTGCGGCGAGCGGTTCGGCGTGGACCTCGAGGCCTTCAGCGCGCGGGTGAGCGAGGCCGAAGCGGCGGCCAAGGCGGCGCGGCGGCGCAAGCCGGCCTAGCGCCCTTCCCCAAGCGGCAACCTTGCCGCGCGCCGGGCTTCCGCTACCGTCAGGTCCAACAGAACAAGACCTGAGGGAGTGAGACCATGACGCCGCCAGACGGCGCGTCGCCCTCGCGCGACGTGAGCAGCGTTCCGTTCAAGCCCCTGGCCATGAAGGGTCCCGACGTCAGCGTCGAGCGGCGGCCGGACGGCTCGATCGTCATCACCTCGAACCACGCGCCGGGCGAGGGGCCGCGCTCGATCGCCCACCTGATCGCGCGCAAGGCCGCCGAGCATCCGGACCGGCCCTACATCAAGCAGCGCGAGCCCGGTCACGGCCCTTGGCGCCAGGTCACCTATGGCGAGGCGCAGCGGGCCGTCGAGGGCATCGCCCAGTGGCTGCTGGACCGAGGGCTGACGAACGACGACAGCGTCATGATCCTGTCGGGAAACTCGATCGAGCACGCCCTGATGACCCTGGGCGCCTATACCGCCGGTGTCCCGGCCGCGCCGATCAGCCCGGCCTACAGCCTGATCTCGACCGACCACGCCAAGCTCAAGCACTGCTTCGACAAGGTCGCTCCGCGCGTCGTCGTCGCCCAGAGCGGGCCGATGTTCGCCAAGGCGCTGGAGACGCTGAAGGCCATCGACCCGACCCTCGCGGTGATCACCGCCGACGGGGCCGAAGGGACGATCCCGTTCGCCGAGGTGGCCAGTACGACGCCGACCGCCGCCGTCGAGGCGTCGCGCGAAACGCTCGGCCCGGCGACCGTGGCCAAGTACCTGTTCACCTCCGGCTCGACCGGCCTGCCCAAGGCCGTGCCCCAGACCCACGGCATGATGGCGGGCGTGATCGCAGGGCAGGAGGGCATCCGCACCGACGAGCCCACGGGCGAGATTCCCCAGAGCCTGGAGTGGATGCCCTGGAGCCACATCTCGGCGGGCAATATCGGCTTCAACGGCGTGCTGTGGGCCGGCGGCACGCTGCATATCGACGAGGGCAAGCCGCTGCCGGGCATGTTCGAGACGACGATCAAGAACCTCTACGAGGTCTCGCCGATCGTGTTCGGCTCGGCCCCGATCGCGTTCTCGATGCTGGCCGAGGCGATGGAGAACGATCCGGCCCTGCGCCGCTCGTTCTTCAAGAACCTGCGCTACATGGGCTATGGCGGCGCGACGCTCTCCAACGACGTCTATGATCGCATCCAGGCCCTGGCCGTGGCCGAGACGGGGCAGCGCATCCCGCTGACGACGATGTACGGCGCGACCGAGACGCAAGGCATCACCGTCACCCACTGGATCACCGAGCGCGTCGGCCTCGTGGGTCTGCCGCTGCCGGGCATCGCCCTGAAGCTGGCCCCCAGTGGGTCCAAGTACGAAGTCCGGGTGAAGGGGCCGACCGTGGCCGCCGGCTATCACAAGGATCCGGAGCGGACGGCGGCGGCCTTCGACGAGGAGGGCTTCTACAAGTTGGGCGACGCGGCGCGGTTCGTCGATCCGGACGACCCGGCCAAGGGCCTGGTGTTCGACGGCCGGGTGACCGAGGACTTCAAGCTGGACAGCGGCACCTGGGTCAGCGTCGGCGTGCTGCGCCCGGACGTGGTGGCCGCCTGCAGCCCCTATATCCACGACGCGGTGATCACCGGCCAGGACAAGCCGTTCATCGGCGCGATGCTGTGGCCCTCGCCGGCCGGGCTGGCGGCGCTGGTCGCCGATCCGGGGCCGGGCACGCCGCTGGAGAAGCTGGTGGCGATCCTGCGCGAGCGGCTCTCGGCGTTCAACGCGGCGGCCGGCGGCTCGTCGCGACGGATCGGCAAGTTCACCATTCTGACCGAGCCGCCCTCGATCGACGCCGGCGAGATCACCGACAAGGGCTACGTCAACCAGCGCGCGACGCTGGATCGCCGGGCCGAGCGCGTGGAGGCGCTGTACGCCAGGGACGCGGGGGAAGGGGTGTTCGCCGTCTAGGCGGTCACCAGCTCATTCCGCCTTTCACCAGCACGGCGGTCTTGTCCGACATGCCGATGGCCATCAGGTCGGCCGGCTTGGCGGGCGGGGCCTTGGCCATCTGCGGCCAGCCGTCGTGATATTCCAGCGCCGCGACCTCGACCTTGCCGGCGCCTTGGGTGGTGAAGCTCAGCGTCACGCCGTTGGGATCGGGCGCGTGGTAGGTCAGCGCCGACCACTGGCCGGCCTCGGTCGTCAGGGTGATCGGCCGGCCGTTCAGGCGCGGCGAGGCCAGGGGCGCGCTGGGGCGCAGGCGGATGCTGACCATCTCGGCCCCCGGGGCTGGGATGAGACGGACCAGCAGGCGATCGTCGGCGCGGTCCACGGTCAGCTGCGGGGCGGGGACCGGCACGGCGCGGGTCTCCGACTGCCATACCGGCTTGCGCCAGAACGGGGCCAGCGAGGCCTGCTTGGGGCTCGAGCCGCCGTCGTCGGGCAGGACGGCCTTGGTCCAGGCGTCCAGGCGCGCGGCCTCGGTGATGCGCCAAGCCTTGCCGGTGTTCAGGTCTGCCACCTGCAGGGCCTGGGTGACGGCCGGACGGCCAGGCTCGCCGCCGCCGCGGGCGGCGTTGGCGATCAGGGCGACCCCGGCGATGGCCAGCACGCCGGCGGCGCGCCAGGCCCAGCGGGTGGCGGGGAAGTCGTGGGCCAGCGGCGACAGGGCCGGGGCGGCCAGCATGACGAACAGGGCCAGGATCGCCGGCTCCATCAGGCCCACCCCCGCGAAGGTCCACGAGCCCCAGGCGGTCAGCTGGGCGGTCGACAGCACGGCCAGCAGGCCGACGGCGAAGGTCAGCGCCAGGGCCACCCGCCGGTCCCGCGTTCCGCCGACGCCGATGACCAGGGCCGCGCCGAGCGCCGCGATCAGCAGCGGCCAGGTCAGCATCACCGTCGCGCCGGGGGCCACGACCTGGGCGGCGACGGCCAGGACCAGCAGCACGATCATCCCGCCGATCCAGGCGCCCAGCACGTCGGTCTTGTAGCCCAGCGACAAGGCGGCCATCGCGCAGGCGGCGACGCCCAGGCCCAGGCCGACGGGATCGAAGCCGCCGACCAGGCTGCACGCCCCGCCCAGGGCCAGGGCGACCGCGCAGGGGATCAGCCGCCGCGCGCCGCGCGCC
>JAEXJH010000607.1 GCA_023445955.1 Pseudomonadota bacterium | reverse complement strand
TACACCGCCACCCAGCACGAGATGCTCTCCAAGGAGCAGATCAACGAGACCGACTATCGCCAGTTCGGGACCGAGCTGAACTGGAGCGGCGACAGCTGGAAGCTGCACGCCCTGGCCGGCTATTCCGGCGCCGAGAAGACGCTGGACTACGCCAATCTGAAACACGTCGCCTATGCGCCGTCGCGCACGCGCTGGACGGCGGACGGCGGCGAGACGATCAAGAGCGCCAATCCGGCCTCGATCGACATGTACAACAGCCCCGAGCGCTATCTGTTCGAGGCCTATGAGACGACGCTGGAACACATCCAGGACGACAAATACGCCGCCCAGGTGGACTTCACCAAATATCTGGGACTGGACTTCTTCCCGGCCCTGACCAGCATCCAGATCGGCGCGCGCTATACAGACAAGTCCAAGGAGCGCAAGTACGGATCGCTCAACATCCAGGGGACCGGACCGGGGCGGGTCGATTATCTGAACCGCCCGATGACCCAGAGCGAACTGACGCCCATCGGCGATCTGGTGCCCGGCGGCCGCTTCCGGGTGCGGGACCTGAACTGGAGTCAGGTGTCGAACGACTACGCCCGGCGCACCTTCCGCTACGACGGTTTCTTCACGCCGTTCAACGTCGGCGACTATTACGAAGTGTCCGAGAAGGTGCTGGCCCTCTACGCCATGGCCGACCTGAACTTCGACATCGGTCCGGTGCCGGTCTCGGTCAACGGCGGCGCCCGCTATGTCGACACCTCCATAACCTCCTCGGGCTATCACCAGATCCAGAACCCGAACGGTACGACCGGCTATACGTCCGATCCGGTCTCCAGCGACGGCGGTTACGACAAGGTGCTGCCCAGCGTGAACGTGACGGCGGAACTGACCGACAGCCTGATCCTGCGCGCCGCCGCGTCCGAAACCCTGATCCGCCCGGCCCTGACCGATCTGGCCTACAAGCGCACGGCCAGCTTCAACTCGTTCCGCTTCACCGACGGCAACCCCAACCTGAAGCCGACCTACGCCAAACAGTGGGAAGTCGGGCTGGAGCAGTATCTGGGCGACGGCGGCCTTCTGGCGGTCTCCTACTTCTGGAAGGAGATCGAGGGCGTGGTGCGCCAGGCCCTGACGGGCACGGTGCCGAACGTGACCAAATACAACGCCAACGGCACCATCGACGGCGTCTACACCTTCGACGTCTATCAGCCGATCAACGAGCCGGGCTCCTACGAGGTCAGCGGGGTCGAACTGGTCGCCATCGTGCCGTTCGGACAGTTCTATGCGCCGCTGGAAGGGTTCGGGATCAACGCCAACTATACGGTGCTGGACAGCTCCCTGACCGGATCGTCCAAACTGGGCATCCCCACCCCGCCGGTCGGCCTGGCCGACAACACCTACAATGTCACCCTGTTCTACGAGAACGCGAAGTTCCAGGCGCGGGCGTCCTATAACTACAAGGACAAATACGTCGAAGGCATCGGCTACGAGATGTATCCGATCTGGCGCTCGGGCTACGGCCAGACCGATATCTCGGTCAGCTACAACATCAACGAGCGCATCCAGCTGAGCCTGGAGGGGATCAACGTCACCGACGAGGTCACCAAGGGCTACACCATGGATCCGTCGTTCCCGACCATGTACGAAAAGTCGGGACGGCGCTTCTCGCTCGGCCTGCGGATGAACTTCTGAGCCCGCTTGACGCCATGACCGGTCGCGCTCCGCCCTTCGCGGGGAGGAGCGCTTCCGCGCGTTTTAAAGGAAGCGGCATGACCGGGCTGCGGGCCGAGCTGGTGTCGTTCCTGCAGCGGCGCGGGCAGTCGCTGGAGGACGCCGAGGACATCGTCCAGGAGGCCTTCGCCCGCTTTCACCGCGCCGGCCATGAGATCGGCCAGGTCGACAGCCGGCCGTTGCTGTTCGCCATCGCCAAGAACCTTCTGAAGGACCACTGGAAGCAGGCCGGCCGCGAGCGCGCCCGCACCCTGTGGCTCGACACCGACGACACGACCTCGGCCTGGGAGAACGCGCCCAGCGAGGATCCCGCCGCCGACCGCCGCTCGATCGCCCGCCAGGATCTGGCCGGTGTCGCCGCCGCCATCCGCGAGCTGCCGCCACGCTGCCGCGACGCCTTTCTGCTGCATCGCTTCGAGGATCTAAGCTACCGCCAGATCGCCGATCGGCTGGGCGTTTCGGTCAGCATGGTGGAAAAGCACCTGGCCGAAGCGCTACGACGGCTGAAAGCGGCGCGGGAGACCTGAGGTGTTCCGCTTGCCGATCGTTGTGAAGATACGTCCCGCCGCCAGGAAGGCCTGAACCACCAAGATGCTCGACCGTCTCGCCAGCCTGTTCGAACAAAAGCCGCGCACCGCGGAGGACTGGGTCGTACGCCTGGGCCGTCCCGACGCGCCGCGTTCGACCCTGGCGGCCTTCGAGCGCTGGCTGGCGGCCGATCCGCGAAACCTCGCCGACTATCAGGACGCCAAGGGCCTGCTGCGCGAGACGCGCGACCTGCGGGCCGAGCTGCTCGGCGAATTGAACATGATCCCGCCGGCGCCGGTCACGCGTCGCCGCCAGACGGCGGGTTGGACGCCCGTGGCCCTGG
>JAEXJH010000606.1 GCA_023445955.1 Pseudomonadota bacterium | reverse complement strand
TGATCAGGCCGATCGAGACTTCGTACGACACCATCTGCGCCGCCGAGCGCAGCGCGCCCAGGAACGGATACTTCGAGTTCGAAGCCCAGCCGCCCATGATGATGCCGTAGACGCCCAGCGAGCTCATCGCCAGCAGGTACAGGATGCCGACATTGAGGTTCGAGACGACCCAGCCCGGCGCGAACGGCACCACGGCCCAGCCGACGAAGCCCAGGATCAGGCTGATCAGCGGCGCCAGCATGAAGACGATCTTGTCGGCGCCGGCCGGGATCACGATCTCCTTCAGCACGAACTTGCCGAAGTCGGCGAAGGACTGAAGCAGACCGAAGGGACCCACGACGTTGGGGCCTTTGCGCATCTGGACGCCGGCCCAGATCTTGCGGTCGGCCAGCAGCAGGAAGGCCAGGCTCAGCAGAACCCAGATCACGACCAGCAGGATGCCGCCGGTCGTGAGGCCAAACCAGAGAAGCGGAGAAGTCGAGCCCACGATTTACTCCGCAGCGATCTTGGCGGCGCCCGAAGCCACGGCCGCGCATTCGGCCATGGTCACGCTGGCGCGCGCGACGGGGTTGGTCAGGTGGAAAGCCTTGATCGGGCTTTCGAACGGCGCGTCCGAGACTTCGCCGTCAGCGCCCAGGGCGCCCCCAAGGGCTCCCAAGTCGAACGAGGTCGCGACCGAACCCGGCGCATAATCGATCTGACCGAAGGTCGGGTGATCGGCGAACAGCTTGGCGCGCAGCTGGTCCAGGCTGTCATAGGGCAGCTTCGAGCCCAGCACTTCCGACAGCGCCCGCAGGATCGACCAGTCTTCCTTGGCCTCGCCCTTCGGGAACACCGCGCGGCGGCCCATCTGAACCCGGCCTTCCAGGTTCACATAAAGACCGTTCTTCTCGGTGTAGGCCGCGCCCGGCAGGATCACGTCGGCCTTGTGGGCCCCATTGTCGCCGTGCGTGCCCAGATAGATCTTGAAGGCGTCCGAAGCCGCCGTCTCGCACTCGTCGGCGCCCAGCAGGAAGAGGACGTCCAGGGCGCCCGGCTTCAGCATGTCGGCCGTGGCCAGACCGCCCTCGGCCGGGACGAAGCCCATGTCGAGGCCGGCGACGCGCGCGGCGGCGGTGTGCAGCACGTTCCAGCCGTTCCAGCCTTCGCGCACGACCTTCATGGTCTTGCCCAGGGCGGCGGCGGCCTTGAGGATCGCCGCGCCGTCGGCGCGGGCCAGAGCGCCCTGGCCGATGATGATCGCGGGACGCTCGGCGGCCTTGAGGGCGGCGACGAAGTCGCTCTTGCTCTTAGCCAGGCCCGACAGGGTCTTAGCGCCGGCGCCGAGGTAGTCGTAGTCGAACGTCAGGTCGGCTTGCTCGCCGATGACGCCGAAGCGGGTCTTGCCGGCGATCCACTGCTTGCGGAAGCGGGCGTTCAGGACCGGCGCCTCGATGCGCGGGTTGGCGCCGACGAACAGGACGACGTCGGCGTTCTCGATGCCGGCGATGGTCGAGTTGAACAGCCAGCTCTCGCGCGGACCAGCGCCCAGGGCGACGCCGTCCTGGCGGCTGTCCAGATTCTTCACACCAAGGGCGGTGAAGAGGTCCTTGGTCGCCTTCAGGCTCTCTGCGTCCTGCAGGTCGCCGGCGATAACGCCGATGCGCTCAGGGGCGGTCGTCTTGATCTTGGCGGCGATGGCGGCGAAGGCTTCGGCCCAGGTGGCCGGCTTCAGGCTGCCGCCGACGCGGACATACGGACGGTCTAGACGCTGACGGCTCAGGCCGTCGACGGCGTAGCGGGTCTTATCCGAGATCCACTCTTCGTTGATGTCGTCGTTGTTGCGCGGCAGCACGCGCAGAACGGCCGAGGCGCGCGCGTCGACGCGGATCCACGAGCCGAACGCGTCCATGACGTCGATGCTCTCGGTCTTCTTCAGTTCCCAAGGACGGGCTTCGAAGGCGTAGGGCTTGGAGGTCAGGGCGCCGACCGGGCACAGGTCGATCACGTTGGCGCTGAGCTCCGACGTCACCGCCGCGCCCAGATAGGTCGTGATTTCAACGTCTTCGCCGCGCGAGATCAGGCCGATTTCCGGCGAGCCGGCGACTTCGGTTATGAAACGGACGCAGCGCGTGCACTGGATGCAGCGCGTCATCACGGTCTTGATGAGCGGGCCCATGGCCTTCTCTTCGACCGCGCGCTTGTTCTCGTCGTAGCGGCTGTCGTCGCGACCGTAGCCGACGGCCTGGTCCTGCAGGTCGCACTCGCCGCCCTGGTCGCAGATCGGGCAATCCAGCGGGTGGTTGATGAGCAGGAACTCCATCACCCCTTCGCGGGCCTTCTTGACCATCGGAGTCTTGGTGAAGATCTCCTGGCCCTCGGCGGCCGGCAGGGCGCACGAGGCCTGCGGTTTCGGCGGGCCGGGCTTCACCTCGACCAGGCACATGCGGCAGTTGCCGGCGATGGACAGACGTTCGTGGTAGCAGAAGCGCGGGATCTCTTCCCCGGCCAGTTCCGCGACCTGCAGAACCGTCATGCCGGGCTCGAACTCGACTTCGACGCCGTTGACCTTGGCGATAGCCATAATCGTTACTCCGCCGCGATCAGCTTGGCGCCCTGCACATGCAGGCGACCGCTACGATAGGAAGCAATCCGGTCTTCCACCTCGTGGCGGAAGTGACGGAACAGACCCTGGATCGGCCAGGCGGCCGCGTCGCCCAGGGCGCAGATGGTGTGACCCTCGACCTGGGTCGTGACGTCCAGAAGGGTGTCGATCTCTTTCGGATCGGCCTCGCCGGTCGCCATGCGCTCCATGACGCGCCACATCCAGCCGGTGCCTTCGCGGCACGGCGTGCACTGGCCGCAGCTCTCGTGCTTGTAGAAGTACGACAGGCGGGCGATGGCGCGGACCAGGTCGGTGGACTTGTCCATGACGATGACGGCCGCCGTGCCCAGACCCGACTTCAGGTTCCGCAGGGCGTCGAAGTCCATGGGCAGGTCTTCGCACTGCTCGGCCGGGATCATCGGCACGGACGAACCGCCCGGGATGACGGCCTTGAGGTTGCCCCAGCCGCCGCGGATGCCGCCGCAGTGGTCTTCCATCAGCTGACGGAAGGGGATGCTCATGGCTTCTTCGACGTTGCAGGGCAGGTTCACGTGGCCCGAGACGCAGAACAGCTTGGTGCCGGCGTTGTTGGGACGGCCAAAGCCGGCGAACCACGAGGCGCCGCGACGCAGGATCGTGCCGGCGACGGCGATGCTCTCGACGTTATTGACCGTGGTCGGCATGCCGTAGAGGCCCGCGCCGGCCGGGAACGGCGGCTTCAGGCGCGGCTGGCCCTTCTTGCCTTCCAGGCTTTCCAACAGGGCCGTCTCTTCGCCGCAGATATAGGCGCCGGCGCCGTGGTGGACGTAGATGTCGAAATCCCAGCCGTGGACGTTGTCCTTGCCGACCAGCTTGGCCTCGTAGGCCTGCTTGATGGCCTCTTCCAGCACTTCGCGTTCACGGACGTATTCGCCGCGGATGTAGATGTAGCAGGCGTGAGCCAGCATGGCGCGCGAGGCGATCAGGCAGCCTTCGATCAGGAGGTGCGGATCGTGCCGCATGATCTCCCGGTCCTTGCAGGTGCCCGGCTCGGATTCGTCGGCGTTGACCACGAGGTAGTGCGGACGACCGTCCTTCACTTCCTTGGGCATGAACGACCACTTCAGGCCGGTGCCGAAGCCCGCCCCGCCCCGGCCGCGCAGGCCGGAGTTCTTCATGTTGTCGATGATCCAGTCGCGCCCGGCGTCCAGGATGTCCTTGGTGCCATTCCAGCAGCCGCGCTTCTTCGCGCCTTCCAGGCCCCAATCATGGAGACCGTAGAGGTTCGTGAAGATGCGGTCCTTGTCTTCGAGGATACCGACCATGACTCAGCTTTGCGGATCGAATGGATGGGCGCGCACATAGCGCGTCCGACGAATGATGACATAGGCGAAAAGCAGCCAGCCCGCGCCAATCGTGACGAGACCGGCGACGACCGCCCAGAACGGCGCGCCCGCCACGGTGCGTCCCCAGATCAGGAGGATCGCGCCCAGCAGGCACGCCACGAAGCCGACACTGCGCTCACGGCGGTGCAGGCCTCGGATGGTGTCGGCATAGGCCGCCCGGCGGAGGTTGAGTTCGCTGTCGTCGATCATGACGAAGCGCCCTCCTTCTTGGCCGCACGCATCCAGCCCAGGATGAACCAGATCTGCGAGCCAAGACCGCCGACCAGCGCCACGAAGAAGACCAGCAGCAGCCAGT
>JAEXJH010000605.1 GCA_023445955.1 Pseudomonadota bacterium | reverse complement strand
GGGCGCGGCGTCGCCGCCGTCGACGGCGGCTTGAAGCTCGGCCAGCAGGACATCGCCCGCGCCGTCGACCACGGGTGTCCCCTCGGCCAGCGCGCGCATGTGATCCTGGGCGGCCAGCACGGCGGCGACCAGGCGCGGCGAGGCCGGGACCACGCCCTTGCGGGCGCGATCGAAGGCGGTTTCGCAGTGGTGGGTGAAAGCAGCCAGAGCGTCGAAGCCGAACATGGCGCCCGAGCCCTTCAGCGTGTGCAGGCCGCGGAAGATGGTGTCGATGAGCGCGCGATCCCCCGGACGACGCGCCAGGTCCAGCAGGCCTTGCTCGACCTGCTCGAACAGTTCCTGCGCCTCCTGGCGGAACGTCTCGATGGGATCAAGGCCGCTCATTTGGCGAGAACCTTCTTGACGACGCGGACCAGCTGTTCCGGATCGAAGGGCTTGGTCAGCCAGCCCGTGGCGCCGGCAGCCTTGGCCTGGGCCTTCACGTCGGCGTCGCTCTCGGTGGTCAGGAACAGGATCGGCACGCCGGCGCCGGCCGGACGCTGGCGCAGCTCGCGGATCATGGTCAGGCCGTCCATGATCGGCATGTTCAGATCCGTGACGATCAGGTCGAAACCGCCGGCCGAAGCCTTGTCCAGGCCCTCGGCGCCGTGGGCGGCCTCGGTGACGGCGTAGCCTTCGCCAGTCAGGGCGATCTTGATGGCCGCGCGGATGGAAGCCGAGTCATCGACGGTGAGGATCGCGGTCATTGGTTCGTCCCTTGAAGCCAGAAGTCGGTGCGGTCCCGGTCTTCGGGATCCAGGAAGCCGCCGCGTTGCAGGACCTGTAGGACCGCGCCTTCGGCGGCGCGCGACAGCTGGATCGAGCGCCCGCTTTCCGCAGCGGAACGTCGCGCGGACTCAATCAGTTGTACGAAAGTAAGGTCCGCCTCTTCGAGGCTTTCGATGTCGATTACGACAGAACTGTTACCCTCGATAACCGAGAGCAGAATATCGTGCGCAGCAGAGATATTCGAGATATTGATGGTATCCGAAAATCGGACACACGATCCTTCTAGATCGACAGACATACCCGCCCCCACGCGCAATATAGCCGTCCTTATAAGTTCGTTATAAGAACACTATACCTGAGATATAGGGTGCGGCGATCAGCCTTAATTTAGGGTAAAGTCAGCAACCTACGGGGCTGCGACATTCTGTCCACAACGCGCAGTTTTTCGCGCGCCCGAGAGGATCCCTACTCGTTTAGAGTACGGCTTGCAGCGCGTCGAAGAGGCTGGCCGCGGTGATCGGCTTTTGCAGGTGTCGATCGGCCCCAGCCCTAAGGCTAGCGCGGATATGCTCGTCCCCGGCGTTGGCCGTCAGCATGACGATCGGCAGGCGCTCGCCACCCTCGGCCGCCTCCAGACGGCGGATTTCGCTGATCGCCGAGAGGCCGTCCATGACCGGCATCTGCATGTCCATCAGCACCACATCGGGACGATCGGCCGCATAGGCGCGCACCGCCTCCAGGCCGTTTTCGACGCAGGTCACCTCGGCGGCCTCGGCCAGCATCAGCTCGACGATACGGCGATTGGCCGGATGGTCGTCGGCGACCAGCACCCGCAGCGCGCGCTCCGGAGCGGCTGGCGCTTCTCCGTACGCGTCATTGGCGGCGGCGGGCGGCAGGCGCAGCTCGAACCAGAAGCGCGCGCCCTCGCCCGGCGCGCTGTCGCAATCCAGGGCGCCGCCCATCAGGGCCACCAGGTCGCGCGAGATCGACAGGCCCAACCCCATGCCGCCGAACCGGCGGGTGATCGAGACGTCGGCCTGCTGGAAGCGCTGGAACAGCCGCGCCTTGTGCGCCGCGTCGAAACCGATGCCGGTGTCGGCGACCTCGAAGCGGATGTGGTCGCCGCTCCCGCGCGTGACCGACAGCGAGATGGCGCCCTGCTCGGTGAACTTGACCGCGTTGCGCACCAGGTTGCCCAGCACCTGACCCAGGCGCACGCCGTCACCGACCACCTCGCCATGCAGGTCGGACGCCAGCGACGCCGAGAAGGAGACCGTGGCGTCCGCCAGGCTCAGCCGCGCCGAGGCCTCGACCGAGCGCAGCAGTTCGCCAAGCTGGAAGGGCGCGGCTTCGATACGGACGCGCTCGTCCTCGATCTGGACCACGTCCAGCAGGTCGTCGAGCAGGCGCTCCAGCGTGCGGCCCGCGCCGCGGATGATGTCGACCAGTTCACGCGCCTTGGGGTCCAGGTCGACGCGGGCCAGCATGTCGGCCCCGGCGACGATCCCGTTCATCGGGGTGCGGACCTCGTGGCTCATATTGGCCAGGAAGGCGCTCTTGGCCTGGCTGGCGCGTTCGGCGGCGTCCAGCGCGGCGCGCAGGGCGCCGGCCTGCTCGCGCCGCTCGGTGATGTCTTCGCCCAGGCAGATGACGTGGCGCGGCCCTTCGTCGTCGAAGGTGGCCAGCGACTTGATGTCGAACACCCCGCTTCCGAGAG
Organism: Pseudomonadota bacterium; assembly: GCA_023445955.1. Classification (GTDB taxonomy): domain Bacteria; phylum Pseudomonadota; class Alphaproteobacteria; order Caulobacterales; family Caulobacteraceae; genus Caulobacter. The sequence goes on along the minus strand of JAEXJH010000605.1, from coordinate 1,449 downwards.
ACAGCGGCATGACCACGCCCTCGGCGATGCGGGTCTCGCCCGTGCGTAGCGTGTCGGGCTCGGTGACGGAGATGGCCTTGGCCAGGTCGGGGTCGAACAGCTCCTCGGGCGTGCGCCCCAGGGCGTCGTCGGCGTCGACCTGGAAGAGCGTCTCGGCCGCCTGGTTCCACAGGACGTAGCGGCGGCTCTGCGCCGACTTGACGGTCAGGGGCGATGGCAGCGACTGGACGACCGAGCGCATCAGGGCCTCGGCCTCGACCTCGGCGGTGACGTCCTGCGAGACGGCGACCATCGAGATCACCGCGCCGTCGGCGTCGCAGACGGGGGCGACCGTCGTGTCGTGATAGGTGCGGGCTGCGCCGCCACGGGCGTCGAAGGTGCGAAAGCGAGCCACCCGCCCCTCGGCGGCGGAGGCTACGGCGCGATCGACAGAAAAGCGGCTTTCCTCAGGCCAGTAGTCGCGCCAGGGCTTGCCCCGCGCCTGGTCCAGCCCGGCGCCGGCGCACGTTTCCGCCGCGTCATTCATGTGCTGAATGCGGCCGTCCCGTTCGAGGCTCCAAAGACAGTTCAAGACGCCGTCCCCGGCGCGGCCCACTCCGCGCTCGCTGATAGATAGCGCCCGGCGCCGTTAACGCGGGGTTGGCGACGCGCTAGAGATCCGCATCGCGGAAATTGTCGATGATCACGCGGCGCTCGCCCAGATCACGCTTCACATTGGCCAGAGCCTTCAGGCGCACTTCGCGCTCGGCGGCCTCGGCTTGGGCGCGGCCAGCCGCCTGGCGGGTCTCGGCCAGGCGCTCGCGGCTCAGGGCCAGTTCGGCCAAGATGCGATCGCGATCCGCCGACAGGTCGCCGGCCTCATGCCGAACCTGAGCCAGCCGCGCCTCGGCGCCCAGCAGGCGCAGCACCAGGAACACCACCGTCGGCAGCAAGGCGATCGCCAGGATCTCCGCCAGAAAGCGGATGATCGGACTGTCGAAGAGGCTCAGCAAGGCCAACATGTCGTGACTCCGTATCGGGAAAGATCAGAGGCTGGGAAGGGCCTGAGCGCCCCACCGCCCAGGCCCTTCGAGACGGGGTCCGAGTGTTCCGCAACACACCGGACTCCGTCGTTTTGTCGTTCCCAATGCCCCACACCGGAACGACAAGCTTTCGCGTGGATCAGGCGCTGAGGCCCTGCTGGGGCGAGCCGCCGCGCAGCGAGCCGACCGCGAAGTCGAGGATGTTGTGGATCACGCCGGGCATCTGGTCGTCGGACACGCCGTTTTCGCGCGCCCAGACACGCAGGGCGTGGCGCAGGAAGGTCTTGCCGGTTTCCGGATTGGACGAGGCGTCGGTGAAGATATCGTCGAAGGGCACGGCGCGGCTCCTGTTCTGAGGTCTGGTCTGCGACCTGGTTGAGGCTTCGAAAAAGAGGACCCGGCCGGCGGGTGGCCGGGTCCCCAGTCG
>JAEXJH010000604.1 GCA_023445955.1 Pseudomonadota bacterium | reverse complement strand
CCACGAAGACCGAGGGTGACGCCGCCCCGCGCAAGCGCAACGCCGAGCGCACCCGCAAGGCGATCCTCGCCGCGGCCTTGAAGGAATTCGCCCAGGCGGGCTTCGCCGGCGCCCGCATCGAGCGGATCGTCAAGGCCGCCAAGTGCAACATCCGGATGCTGTACCACTACTTCGGGGACAAGAAGGGCCTGTACATGGCCGTCCTCGAAAGCGCCTACATGGACCTGCGCACGCGCGAAGCCGAGCTTAAGATCGACTTCGACAAGCCGCTGGACGGCTTCATCGAGCTGCAGAAGTTCACCTTCGACTATTTCGAGAAGAACCCGCGCTTCGAGGGCCTGCTGCGCAATGAGAACCTGCAGCACGGCAAGTTCGCCTCGCAGTCGCGCGTGGTTACCGAGACCGCCTTCCCGCTGCGCCGCACGATCGAGAAACTGATCGAGAGCGGCCAACGCCAGGGCCTGTTCGGCCCCGACCTCGACCCGGTGCAGATCTACGTGACCATCGCGGCCATGAGCCGCTTTCACCTGGCCAACGGCTATTCGCTGTCGGCGACGCTGGACACCGACATGAGCGCTCCCGAGTGGCGCAAGGCGCGGCTGGACCACGCCCTGGCGCTGCTCGAAGGCTACCTCACGCGCGGCGCGCGCTAGGGCTTTGCGGGTGCGGCCGGGGCGGTCGCCAGCGGCGGACCGCTGAACTCGGCCTCGATCGTCACCTGGACCTCGTCGCCGACGCCCATGGTCGTGCCCGGGGCCGGTACGCCGTAGGCCATGCCGAAGTCCGAGCGCTTGAACGAGCCCTTGGCCGAGAAACCGACGCGAGCGTGCGGGTCCATCGGATGGCCCGGATAGCCGCCGTTGTAGGTGACATCCAGGACGACCGGCTTGGTCACGCCGTGCAGGGTCAGGTCGCCGGTGATCTTGCCGGTGTCGGCGCCGGTGGTCTCGACCTTGGTCGACTTGAAGGTGATGGCCGGATAGGTCGCGGTGTTCAGCCACTGCGCGCCGGTCAGCTCGGCCAGGAAGCCCTCGGGCGGCGACGGGATGGTCAGCGACATCGGATTGATCGTCGCCTCCAGCGTGCTGGCGCCGGCGTTGTTCTGGTCGAAATGGAGCTTGGCGTCGAAGTCGGCGAACGCAGCCGTATAGTTCGAGAAGCCCAGGTGGCTGACGCGGAACACCAGCGTGGCGTGGTGCTTGTCCAGCGTGTAGTCGCCGGCCGGGATGTCGGCCTTGGGCGGCTTCAGCGCGGCCGACGGCGCGGCGACGACCGGCGCATCGGCCTTCTTGTCGGCGGCCGGCTGGGGCGAACAGGCCGCGACGGCCAGCAGGGCGACGACGGGCAGGATCGATTTCATGCGCTTCCCTCCAAGGAGCCCGATCTTCACGCCGGGCGTCAGGCCGGAGCAAAAGGCCCCTACGCCGACCAAACGTCAACGTAGGGGACCCGACAGAGGTTGCGGTGGGGCGGTTAGGCGGCCATGAACATGTCGGCGGTGACCAGGGACGAGGACACGCTCTTCAGCAGGACGACGGTGTCAAAGCCGCTATGCACCGAGCTGGTGTCGGCTACGATATAGGTGTCCGCGCCGACATCGACGACTAAGTACCTGTGACCGTATTGGCCTCGCTGAATCAGCGTGTTGTAGGCATCGACCGTCAATCCATTCGCCATGTCCAATAGGCCGTTGGCTTCGACATGGGCAGTCATGCGCAGGATATCGCGCTCCGTCACCACCGACGGCGCGTTGGTAAAGGCCAGCTTGTCGCCCGCGCCGAAGTCAGTGATCGTGTCGTAGTTCGGAAGTCTGGTGCTGAACTGGCCGTCACCGGCCATGAACTTGAACACGTCCGCGCCCGCGCCGCCGGTCAGGATGTCATCACCCTTGCCGCCGTTGATCACATCGTCGCCGCCATAACCGTTGATCACATCGTTCAGAGCACCGCCCGTAAGGACGTTGGCGTTGTCGTCGCCGACCGGCAGGAAGTTATCGAGGCTGATCTTGTCCAACGTCGTGTTGGCCAGCTTGACCACGGTCTCGGATGCGCCGTTGGTCGAGCCGCTGGGCGCGGCGAAGACATAGACGTCGTAACCTACCTGCATGGCTAGATACGAAAGGTGCTGGGTAGCCATGATCTGCGGCGCGATCGTCTTGGCCTCAAGCAAACTGTTCGCAGTGGCTTCCCCGTAGCGCGGGTACTCGCTACGCGCGCCTAACGACAATTGGTCCGTCGCCTCCCAGTCGGTAATCACATCGGATTCGCCGTTTTTGAACATGTCCCAGGTGCTGTCGCCCTTGGCGAAAACGAAGGTGTCCGCTCCCTTACCTCCCGTAAGGATGTCAGCGCCTTTGCCCCCGACGATGACGTCGTTACCGCCATAGCCGTACAGTTTGTCTGCGCCATCTGTACCAATGATATGATCCGCCCCATCATTTCCGGCCTCGACGGCAAGACCGGCCATGTTCACCGCGATCACCTTGGTGGCTGTAGCGATCAGCATGCGACCACCGTCGTTGCTGATACTCATCTGACCACCATAGTTAGCGTACGAGGACGCCACAACGTCCACACCCAACGCCATCACCTTCTCCAGCGCCCAAGTCGCAGTGGAGAATTGAAAGATTTTATCGACCGCCGTGTCGAGCACGAACAGGTGCTTACCATCTGAACTAAAATCCAGACCATATACCTCAGTGATTTCGAGGTGATCATTCGAAAGACCGGCGATGTACTTCAAATCAGCATCGTAAACCTGTACGCCACCCGCAAAATGAGCGCTGAGTGAGCCATCGCTCGAGATGGCCTGGATGCCGTTGCTGCCGGTGTAGACGCCACCGGCATAGATTGCGCGTTGGGCCGTCTCGACTCCCCCAACTCCAATAATGGCAAGCGGCGCATCGCTCAGACCGCTGGCGCCAAACAGAACCTTGCTGTGGTCGTTGCTGACGGAGACCACGCCGACGTCGTTGTAGAGTTTCTCACCCCGTGTAAAGACCCCCGTCGACGGATCCAGGATAGTGATCGGCGTAAAGCCCATGGCGCTTGAGGCTTGCGTCAGCGCGATCGTGCCGTTGCTCAGATAGCCTACGTCCCAAAACGCTCGATCGGTTCCGTTTGCGTACGCGCCGTAGTCCGTCACCGCCCCGGTTTCCAGGTTCACCACGTGAACCTTGACCACCATGGATGCGGAGCCGCCAGGCGATGAACGGTTCTCGATCGTTTGCTCGGCGACGGCCAGGAAGCGGCCATCAGGCGAAAGATCCATACCACCAAGAGCGGTCCCCACCTTCAGGTGAGCCTTCAAATGTCCCGTTTCGGTATCGATCACGCTGACATAGCCGTCTCGGTCGGCGACAAAGGCCGTGCGCCCATCATCCGACAGCACCGCATCCCGCAAGCCTTCGCTGGTCGAGGTGACCAGCGTCTTCGGGTTCAGCAGATCATCCACCGTCACCGTCGTCGTCGACGGCGACAGGGTGACCGTCTTGTCGCTGAACTGCAGCTTCTCGATGTTCAGCAGGGTGTCTGCGCCTTCGAGGCCCTTCACCGTCCAGGTGCCGTTGGCGTTCAGGGACCAGGTGTAGTTCGACGAATTGGCCCAATAGACCGCCGTATCGACACCGGCGCCGCCGTCGAGGATGTCGTCGCCCGAGCCGCCTTCCAGGGTGTTGTCCTTGGCGTCGCCGATCAGGATGTCGTTGCGGAGCGAGCCTTTGAGGCCTTCGAAGTTGCTCAGCGTGTCGACGCCCTGGCCGCCGGTGTCCTGCGGACCGGTCTTGGACAGGTCGACGCGGACAGCCTGGTCGCCCTCGTAGGAGGCGATGTCGAAGCCTGCGCCGCCGTCCAGGATGTCGTTGCCGGCGCCGCCGTTGATCACGTTGTTGGCCGCGTCACCGGTGATGCGGTCATTGCCGCTGCTGCCCGTGACGTTCTCGATGTTCGAGACGACCATGTGGACGCCCGGCGCGATCACTTGATCGCCGGTGTTCTTCAGGTCGAGCGTGATGTCGTAGACCGAGGCGAACGACAGCAGGTCGACGCCCGAACCGCCGTCGACGATCGTCGCGTCGCCTTCGCTGCCCGGTCCCGTCCAGACGATGATCGTGTCGTTGCCCGCGCCGCCCAGCAGCATGTCGCCGGGCTTGCGGAAGCTGCCCCGCAGGATGTCGTTACCGTCGCCGCCGTCCAGGACGTCGTGGCCGCCGATGCCGAAGATGACGTCGTCGCCGGCGTCGCCGAACAGGTAGTTCTCGGCGTCGTTGCCGACGATGTAGTCGTTATAGGCCGAGCCCATCGCCGCCTCGATCGAGACGAGCGTGTCGACGCCGTCGGGGATCGGGATCTGCGGCGCCGGAGCGCCCGACAGGTTGATCGTCACGCCCTTGTCGCTGAACGAGTAGTCGACCGTGTCGAAGCCGTCGCCGCCGTCGATGTAGTTGACGCCCGCGCCGCCCGACAGGTGGTCATCGCCTGCGCCGCCGTAGAGCTTGTCGTTGCCGTCCGAGCCCCACAGGTAGTTGTCCTTGGCGTCGCCGGTCAGGACGTCGTCGAACTTCGAGCCATACAGGTTCTCGACGCCGGTGATGGTGTCCTTGCCCGCGCCGACCGTGTCCTGGATCGTGGTCTTGGTCAGGTCGACCTTCACGCCGGCCTTGGCGTTCTCGTACGAGGCCCAGTCGTTACCGGCCCCGCCCTTGATGACGTCGTCGCCCTCGCCGCCGACCATGTAGTCGTCGCCGTCGCCGCCATCCAGGACGTCGTTGCCGGCGTCGCCCCACAGGGTGTCGTTGCCCTTGCCGCCGCTGATGGTGTCGTTGCCGGCGTCGCCGACCAGCATGTTGTCCTTGGCGTCGCCGATCAGGGTGTCGTTGTAGGCCGAGCCGTAGACGTTCTCGATCGAGACCAGGGTGTCGGTCCCAGAGCCGCCCGTGTTCTGCGCGCCGGTGATGTTGAGGTCGATCTTCACGCCGGCCGTGGCGTCCTCGTAGGCCGCCCAGTCATTGCCGTCGCCGCCGTCGATCAGGTCGTTGCCCGCGCCGCCCAGCAGGTAGTCGTCGCCGGCCCCGCCATACAGCTTGTCGTTGCCGTCGTTGCCGGCCAGGACGTCGTTGCCCGCGCCGCCCTTCAGGGTGTCGGCGCCGCCGAACCCGTAGATGACGTCGTCGCCGCTGGTTCCGTTCAGAACGTCAGCGCTTTCCGTGCCCCGAATATCCATCGCCTCAACCCCTCGAAACCAGCTGCAACCTCAGCGTGACCTAGCGAGTGCAAGACGTGGGCCGAAAAGCTTTCAGCGTTTGCGGGAATATTAAGGGTAAATCCTGTGCCGGAACGGAGCGGTCGTATCGTTTTAAAACAGAAACAGCTTACCCATAAGGGATTGGGCCAATCCGACGCCCCGACCGGAGGTTGCTCCGGGAACGCATCATTCCCGGCGCTTCCCCTGCGATCCGCCACGCGCGGAGGTAGTTCTAGAGCCCCAGGATCGAGCTGGCGTCGATGGCCGAGAGATTGACCCCGGCCAGGACGATCACCTGGTCGTAGGTCGTGCCCTCGTCTCCGTCGTCGGCGAACAGCAGGACGTCGTTGTTCACCTGCATGGCCACGTAACGGACGCCTTCGCCCGCGAAAGCGGCATTGACGGCGGCGAAGTCGGTGCTCTCCAGTTCGATATAGTTGGTGCTGGTCCCGGCCGGTCCCTGGAGGAACAGGATGTGGTCCTCGGCGGTGAAGTCCTGGATCGTGTCAAGCCCGGCGGCGTCGCCAGGGGCGAAGGCGAAGATGTCCGCCCTGGCCCCGCCATACATCCGATCCTGGCCCGCGCCGCCCTCGATATAGTCCGCGCCGTCACCGCCGTTGATCGCATCGTCGCCATCGCGACCATACAGCCAGTCATTGCCGCCCAGCCCGTAGAGGACGTTGGCGCCGGCGTTTCCGATGAGGGTGTCGCCCGCCTCCGTGCCATTGACGTTCTCCACGTTGGTCAGGGTCAGAACGACGCCCGCGGCGACGGTCTGGGTCGTCTTGTTCAGGTCGACGAACACGCCGTTCGTGAAGGGGTTGGGCGAGCTGGCGAACGCCAGGAGATCGGTCCCGTCGCCGCCGTCGACGATGCTGGTCGTCGCGAAGTTGCTGACGGTCAGGACGTCGTTGCCCGTCCCGCCCAGCATGGTGTCGTTGAAATTGCCGCTCTGGAGGGAGTCGTTGCCGGCGCCGCCGATCAGGACGTTGTCGCCGTTCGTGCCCACGATCCAGTCCGCGCTGGCCGAGCCCGTCGCATTCTCGATCGAGACCAGGGTGTCCAGAAGTCCGCCACCAGGAAGCTGAAAAACGGCAGCACAGGAGCCTGATCGGCATAGCTGACGGTGTCGTTGCCGGCTCCGCCGTCCAGCGTGTTGTGGCCGGTCCCGCCCATCAGCAGGTCGTCGCCGTCGCCGCCGTACAAGGTGTCGTCGCCGCCCAGGCCCACCAGCGTGTCCGCGTCGCTCCCGCCGACCAGGATGTCGTCGCCCTCGGTTCCCGTCAGATACATGCGTAGCCCTCCAGCCGCCGGATTGGGGCGAGGGCATTGGCGATCAACCCAGGATCGATCTCAAGTAGATTTTTCACCCATTGGACGAGCAACCACAAGCGGCAACCTGGGATTAAGGGCGTCGCCGGATCAGAACAGCAAGCCTTTCTGCAGCAAGGCGTGAACCCCTTTCTCGCCATTGACGGTCTGGGTGACGCGGAAGTCCACCGCCAGGGAGCAGAACTGGTAGGCCTGCACGCGGGTCAGGCTCGATCGGGCCGTGATGAAGTCGATGGTCTGGCGCAGGGCCTGCTTCATGGCCAGGTCCAGGTCCTCGTTGAAGCCCATCAGGATGTAGTGGGTCGGCGTCTCGGCGCGCGGCCAACGGACGTCCAAGGCCTTGTGCAGCACGAAGGTGAAGGTCCCTGTCAGGCCCATCTCCAGCGCGTTGACGCAGACCTCGCCGTCGCCCTGCCGGCCGTGGCCGTCGCCGACCGAGAAGTTCGCGCCCGCAACCCAGACCGGCAGGTAGAGGGTCGCGCCGGCGGTGAGCTCCTTGTTGTCCATGTTGCCGCCATGCTCGCGCGGTTCGCGGCTGGACAGGCGGCCGTACTTGGCCGGCGGCGCCACGCCCATGGTGCCGAAGAACGGGGCCAGCGGCAGTTCCGGTCCCCATTCGGGCTTGCAGGTCCCGGCGGCGCGATCAACGGCGATGTGGCTGACATAGCGCTCGGGGAAGTCCTCGGGCAGCGTCCCGGCCAGGGGGCGAACGGCGCAGTAGCCCCAGTCGTTGTTGGGCTCGATCGCCTCGATCCGCACCTCCAGCAGGTCGCCCGGCTCGGCGCCGGCGATGGCCACGGGGCCGGTGAGAATGTGCGGGCCAATGCGGGGCGGGTTGCTGTCGTGGATCGCCTGCAGCGCGGGCGGCACGGCGTAGGGCGAGCCCGGCGGCGGCATCACCTCGACGCCCCCCGAGACGCACTGGAAAGTCACGCTATCGCCCGAGTTCACCGTCAGCACGGGATCGAAGGCCGCGTCGAACATGCCGAAGCGGACGGTGTCAGGGGTGGAAGCCAGCCGGTGATGCGCCATCAAGTAAGTTCCTTCTTACAAGTGCATCTCGCGCTGGAGCGGGCGCGGCTCATAGGTGTGGCGCGAGATCTGAGACCCGATCACACTCCCCTGCCCGCCACGCAGGCGATCGCGCTCGCGGATGACGCGGGCTTGGGCGCTTGGCCCTTCCAGGCCAGGCGGGGCTGGCGACTCCCGCGAACACGGGTGTATGAAGTTTTTTCTTACTTGTGAGGGATCGCATGGCGCTGGACGCGGAGACGAAGGCCTTCCTGGACCTGAAAGACCACGAGATCGCGCCGTGGACCGCCGCCCGCGCCGCCGCGCGTGAGCTGACCTTGTCGCCCGACGTGCTGCCGACCGTGATCGACAACGTCGCCCTCCTGCGCACCCAGGCCTCGCTGTTCGTGTCCACGTTGGGCGATCACGCCGGCGAGGAACCAGAGGCGTTCGAACCTTGAGCTTTTGCAGCGTCGTCGAGATCGCCGGCGAGGTCCGCGCCGGCCGCGTCACCGCCCGGGCCGTAACCGAGGCCACCCTCTCGCGCGTCGCCCGACTGGACGGCGGGATCAACGCCTTCACCGCCGTCACCGCTGAGCGCGCCCTGGCCGCCGCCGATGCGGTCGACGCGGGCCAAGTCACCGGTCCGCTCGCCGGCGTGCCCTTCGCGGTGAAGAACCTGTTCGACGTCGAGGGCCTGCCGACCCTGGCCGGCTCGAAGATCCGCCGCGACGCCGCGCCGCCCGCCCATGACGCGACCCTGGTCCAGCGCCTGACCGCCGCAGGGGCGATCTTGGTGGGCGCGCTGAACATGGACGAGTTCGCCTACGGCTTCGTCACCGAGAACGCTCACGACGGACCCGTCCACAACCCGCACGACCCGACGCGGATCGCCGGCGGTTCGTCGGGCGGCTCGGCGGCCGCTGTGGCGGCGGGGCTCGTGCCCCTGACCTTGGGTTCGGACACCAACGGCTCGATCCGCATCCCCGCCGGCCTGTGCGGCGTCTTCGGGCTGAAGCCCACCTATGGTCGCCTGTCGCGCCAGGGGGTCTTCCCGTTCGTCGAGAGCCTGGACCATGTCGGCCCGTTCGCGCGCTCGGTCGAGGACCTGGCCGTGGCCTATGACGTCCTCCAGGGGCCGGATCCGCGCGGCGACTCCATCTGCGTCCGCGACGCCGAGCGGCTGGGCGACCGCCTCGATGAACTGGCCGAACGTCCCCTTCGCGTCGGCGTGCTGGGCGGCTGGTTCCAGCAAGGCGCGTTCCCCGAAGTGCTCGCAGCGCTCGGCCAGGTCGCCACGGCGCTGAGGGCCGACGACGCGGTGACCCTGCCCGGAGCGGTCGCCGCTCGCGCCGCGGCCTTCACCCTGACCGCCTTCGAGGGCGGCGAGCTGCACCACGCCGACCTGGTCCAGCGGGCCATGGACTACGACCCCGCCGTCCGCGACCGCCTGCTGGCCGGCGCCCTGCTGCCCAAGGGCGTGCACGAGGCCGCCCAGCGCTTCCGCACGATCTTCCGCGACGAGGTCCGCGAGGCGTTCCAGCGCTACGACATCCTGCTGGCGCCGGCCTCGGTTTGCCCCGCCCCGCCGATCGGCCAGGCGACCATGGAGATGGACGGGGTTCCGGTCTCGGTCCGCAAGAACCTCGGCGCCTTCACCCAGCCGATCAGCTATATCGGCCTGCCGGTCGTGGCCGCGCCGGTGAACCGGCCGGGCCAACTGCCGATCGGCGTGCAGATCATCGCCCCCGCCTGGCGCGAGGACCTGGCCTTCGCCGCCGCCCTGCGCCTGCAGCGCGCGGGCGTGGTCGCCGCCCATCCCCCGAAAGGCGCCCTATGATCGTCAACGATCCCGCCGTTCTGGCTGAGGTCACCGCGCTGGTTGACGCCTACGAGACAGCGCTGATGAGCAACGACGTCGAGGCCCTGGACGGGGCGTTCTGGAACTCGGCCCACACCGTACGGCTGGGCGTGGCCGAAAATCTCTGGAGCTTCGACGAGATCGCCGCCTTCCGTGTGGGCCGCGCCGGCGGCTCGCCGCCGCGCACGCGGCTGCGGACGCAGATCACGACCTTCGGCCAGGACTTCGCCGTCGCCAATGTCGAATTCCGCCGCGACGACAGCGGCAAGATCGGCCGCCAGAGCCAGACCTGGATCCGCACCGAAGACGGCTGGAAGGTCGCTTCGGCCCACGTGTCCCTGATGCAGGGCGGAGCCGATCAGCGGCTCGCCTCGAACGACGAAAAGCGCTAGAGCCTCCCAATGACGACCAAGATCATTTTCGACACCGACCCCGGCATCGACGACGCCATGGCGCTGCTGTTCATCGAGGCGAGCCCCGCCCTCGACCTGATCGCCGTGACGACCATCTTCGGCAATTCCGACATCGAGACCACGACGCGCAACGCGCTGTACCTGAAGGACCGCTTCGGCCTGAAGGCGCCGGTCTACAAGGGCGCCGACAAGCCGCTGACCCGTCCGCGCAACCCCTCGCCGACCTTCGTGCATGGCGTGAACGGTCTGGGCGATGTCGAACTGACGGGCCTGGTTCCGGCTCAGCCGGAAGCCAAGCCGGCGCACCAAGCGATCATCGACCTGGCCCGCCAGAATCCGGGCGAGGTCGTGCTGTGCGCCGTCGGCCCGCTGACCAACCTGGCCCTGGCGCTGAAGGCCGATCCGGAAGTGGCGACCTTGCTGAAGTCCGTCGTCATCATGGGCGGCGCGTTCGGCGTGGCCGGCAAGCCGGGCAATGTCACGCCCGTGGCCGAGGCCAATATCTGGAACGACCCGGAGGCCGCCGACCAGGTGTTCATCGCGCCTTGGAACCTGACCGCCGTCAGCCTGGACGTGACCACGCAGGTCGTGATGTCGCCCGCGTATATGGACGCGTTGGCGGCTGGTGGTTCCGACGCCGGCGTGTTCCTGAACGACATCTCCAAGCCCTACGCGGCGTTCTACGGCGGCCGCGACGGCATCGTCGGCTGCTGCGTGCACGACGCGGCGGCGGTGGCGTTCGTGATCGATCCGACGCTGTTCGAGGTGCGTCGTGGGGCCGTGCGGGTGGTGACCGAAGGGATCACCCTAGGCCAGACGTGCCAGGCGCCGGAAGGCGAGCTGTTTGGTCCGTCGGCTTGGGATGATCAGCCGATCCAGGCCGCGACCGTGGCGGTCGATGGTGACCGGCTGCTGAAGCTCTATGCCGACACCATGAAGGCGGCGCACGGGTAAGGCCCCTCCACCGCCGTTCGGCGGTCCTCCTCCCCCAAAGGGGGAGGAGAGCTTACTCCTGCCAAGCCGGCGGGGCGGCAGGTTTTCTCCGCCCCGTTTGGGGGCGGACAGACCTCGCGCAGCGAGGTCAGGTGGGGGCCTGTGCGGCGTTGTAGCGTTCCACACCCGCCAGATACGTCCGGGCCACGACCCGATCATCCCCCAGCACCGTCAGCGCAAAGAGCTTGTTCTCCAGGCTCTTCGCCCCGGCCAGCCGCCGCGCCATCAGCGGCGTCGCGGCCAAGTCCAGCACGACGAAGTCGGCTTCCTTGCCGGGCTCCAGATTGCCGATCTTGTCACCAAGATCCAACGCCCGCGCCCCGCCAAGCGTGGCGAGATACAGGGCATGGAAGGGGTCCAGCGCGTCCCCACGCAGCTGCCCCACCTTGTACGCCTCGCCCAACGTGTGGAGGATCGAGAACGTCGTGCCCGCCCCGACATCGGTGCCGACACCGACCTTCACCCCGTGCGAACAGGCTTCCTCCAGCGGGAACAAGCCCGAGCCCAGGAACAGGTTCGAGGTCGGGCAGAACGCCACCGCCCCGCCCTTGGCCGCCAGCCGCCGGAACGCCTCGCCCTTCAGATGGACGCAGTGGGCGAAGACCGAGCGCTCGCGCAGCAGGCCGAAACGGTCATAGACGTCGAGATAGTCCTTGGCCGCCGGGAACAGGCGCGCCGTTTCCTTGATCTCGTGGATGTTCTCCGACAGGTGGGTCTGCATCCAGACGTCGGGATGCGCGGCCAGCACCTCGCCGGCCATGGCCAGCTGTTCGTCGCTGCAGCTGATGGCGAAGCGCGGAGTGACGGCGTAGCCGAGGCGGCCCTTGCCGTGCCAGTCGGCGATCAGGGCCTCCATGTCGGCGCGGCTGCCCTCGACGGTGTCGGTCAGGCCGTCGGGCGCGTTGCGGTCCATCAGCGCCTTGCCGGCGATCAGGCGCATGTCGCGCTCGAACGCTTCGGCGAACAGCGCGTCGACCGAGACCTTGTGCACCGAGCCGAACACCAGCGCCGTCGTCGTGCCGTTGCGTAGCAGCTCGTCGAGGAAGAACGCCGCCGTATCCGCCGCGTGCTTGGGATCGGCGAACGCCGCCTCGGCCGGGAAGGTGTGCTGCTCCAGCCAGTCCAAGAGCTGCTTGCCGTGGGCGGCGATGACGTCGACCTGCGGAAAGTGGATGTGGGTGTCGATGAAGCCCGGCGTGATCAGGCAGCCGGTCAGGTCGGTCAGCTCGGCGTCGCCCAGCCACGGCGACAGCTCGGCATAGGCCCCGCAGCCGGCGATGCGGCCGTCCTCGACCAGCAACAGGCCGTCCTCGTGGAAGGCCACGGCCTCCGCGCTCTTCGTCGGGTCGTCCACCAGGTGGAGGATCGACGCCCTATAAGCTTGCACTGATCTGGCCTTCGTCGTTTCGAGCGCGCGCCGCTTCCTGGCGCATCAGGAGGTCGGCCGCCACCGAGACCGCGATCACCTCGGGCGCCTTGCTCTTCAGCTGCGGCAGGCCGATGGGACTGGTCAGGCGGGTCAGCACCGCTTCGGAGAAACCATCATCGCGTAACCGGCTCATGAACCTGGCGCGCTTGGTCTTCGACCCGATGACGCCAAAATAGGAAAAGCCGCCGCCGGCCAGGCCGGCCGAGACCAGGGCGTAGTCGAGCGCGTGGTCATGGGTCAGCACCAGGCCATAGGCGTCGGAGCCGGCGCCCATGGCCTTGGCGGCGACCTCGGCGGGCTCCAGCACCGTGACACCGGGGATATCAGCGGTCTCGGGCCGGGTGTCGTACCAGAAGAGGCGGAACGGCAGCGGCTCGAAGGCCTTGGCGATCGCCTGACCGACATGGCCGGCGCCAAACAGCAGCAGCGGCGGACGCGGCGCGTCGGCGCGCTCGACCATCACCTCGCCCGGTCCCGGACGTGCGCCCCGGGCGGTGGCTGGGGCTGCGCCGAACGTGACCGCCGGCCCCTCGGCGTCGGTCGACAGGATCGGCGCGACCGACTTGACCAGCAGGCCGGGATCAAAGCGCGTGCGGACCTCGAACGGCTGGGCCGCGTCCATGCGCTTGGCGGCCTCGGTCAGCCAGTCGCGGCTGTTGTCGTTCAGGCGCTCCAGGAACAGCCGCACGCGCCCGCCGCAGCACTGGGCCAGCAGCGGACCCAGGGGGTAGTCCTGGATCGCGAACGGGACCTGGCTGGCGTCGAGCATCCTGCGCGCCTGGTCAGTGGCGCGGTGCTCCAGATTGCCGCCGCCGATCGTGCCGTCCTGGCCGCCGCGCCAGACGACCATCTTGGTCCCGGCCTCGCGCGGGGCCGAGCCTTCGGTCGCCAGCACGGTGACGAGAGCGGCTTCGTCGTGGGCGTCGAGGCGAGCCAGGGCGGCGCGGGCCCAGTTACGCATGGGTGCGTCTCCGGACATCCTCACAGGCCATCAGGATCGCTTCGGGCGTCGCGGGCGCGTCCAGCTGCGGCAGGACCTTGTAGTCGCCGACACTGGCCACCGCGTGGTTGATCGCGCTGTAGACCGAGATCGCCAGCATCAGCGGCGGTTCGCCCACGGCCTTGGAGCGGTGCACCGTGGCCTCGACATTGCGGCCGGCCTTCCACAGGCGCACGTCCAGGTGCGCCGGGCGGTCGCCGATGGTCGGGATCTTGTAGGTCGAGGGGGCGTGGGTCCGCAGGCGGCCTTGGGCGTCGTAGACCAGCTCCTCGGTCGTCAGCCAGCCCATGCCCTGGATGAAGCCGCCTTCGATCTGGCCAAGGTCGATGGCCGGATTCAGCGACTTGCCGACATCGTGCAGGATGTCGGCGCGGGTGACCTTCATCTCGCCGGTCAGGGTGTCGATCAGCACTTCGCTGCAGGCCGCGCCATAGGCAAAGTAGTAGAAGGGCCTCCCTGAGTGGGTGGCGCGGTCGTAGTGGATCTTGGGCGTGGCGTAGTAGCCGGTCGCCGACAGGGAAATCCGCGCCAGATAGGCTTGGCGGATGAACCAGCCGAATTCGAAGGTCTCGCCGCAGACGCGGACGCCTTCGGGCGTGAAGGCGATGTCGTGCTCGGGGCAGTTCCACTTCTGGGCGGCGAACGCGACCAGCCGCGCCTTGATGGTCTCCGCCGCGTTGAGGGCCGCCATGCCGTTCAGGTCCGCGCCCGACGAAGCAGCGG
>JAEXJH010000603.1 GCA_023445955.1 Pseudomonadota bacterium | reverse complement strand
GTCTTGGGGTGGGCCGGCGTCGAGAACAGGTCGCTCTTGG
Organism: Pseudomonadota bacterium; assembly: GCA_023445955.1. Classification (GTDB taxonomy): domain Bacteria; phylum Pseudomonadota; class Alphaproteobacteria; order Caulobacterales; family Caulobacteraceae; genus Caulobacter. The sequence continues at coordinate 3,237 of JAEXJH010000603.1, read as the reverse complement.
TGGGATCGTCGAGGAGGTCCTGCATCCAGCCCATGGCGTCCTGGACCGTGGAGTCCAGCTGCAGGTGATGACGCTCGACCAGCGAGCGCGTGGTCTGCAGCAGCCAGTAGGCGATGGAGACATCACGCTCTTCGGGATCGTCGCCTCGCCGGATCGTGTCGTATCGCGGCGTGAAGACAGCCCGAAGTCGCTGGTTGAGCAGCGTCAATTGCCCCAGGTCGGTGGGCGGCGATCGCCCGATGCTCTTGAGCAGGCGCGCCTCGTCCTGGGCCTGGAAGCCGTCGTTCGACTGCGCGGCGACATAGTCGACCGGAACCGACGTGTCCTGCAGGTAGAAGAGGTCGAAGACCAGATTTTGGCTCTTGTACTGGTCGGTCGGCTTGTCGATGCGCACGGTGACCTCGGCCCGGAAGGTGTCGGCCTCGGTGAAGCGGAAGGTCCAGAGGTCGCCGTTGACCGTGGTGGTCAGCTGGGGCGAGGACAGGGTCGGAGCTGGCGCGGCGGCGCTTGACGAGAAGCTGCGCGTCGACAGGCGGATCTGGCCGGCCTGGGCCGGGGCGCTAAGCCCGGGCAGCAGCAAGGCCAGGATGGTCGTGGCGAGCCAGCGTCTCATTTGGGTTTCAGGCCCAGCAGCTGAAGGAGATAGAGGCTCTCGAACGAGATGAAGGCCGAGATCAGCCCCTTGACGGGGGCGACCTGCGGCGTCCCTCCGGCGATATATTTGAGCCGGTCTTGTTTCTCGTCGATCATGAACAGGACCAGCGCGATCAGGCCTAGCGCCACGCCGGCGATCAACACCCCGACCATGACTTGACCAAAGCGATTGAGCTGGTCGGTCGCGACCGGCGGGGTGGTCGGCGTCAAGTCGTAGCAGCACGCCGAAACCACGGTCGGGATCAGGCCGCTGACCAGCACGATCACCGGCGAAAGGCCGGTCTGGAACGGCAAGGCCAGGAAGCCGACGAACATCGCGGCGAAGTCCAGCAGTCCGCCCATCGGCCCGTTCAGGCGCAGGCCCGCCAGGATGTCGAAGATCAGGGTGGAGACGACGAACAGGCCGCAGACCACGGCGAACAGGGCCTGCCCCGCGCGCCGGGCCAGGGGATTGACGATGAACACGTTCATGACGCGCCCCTCGACAAGGCCAGGTCCCTGCAAGCGCGAGCGTCGCGTGGTCGCGCGCGGCTGGTGTCCGGGGCGCCGAGGCCCTGGCCCCGTCGCCACGATGGATCGTGCTTGGTCATGAAGATCGCCCCCCGGGTCACTTGGGGTAACGATGTTCGTTGAGGTGCGAGAAGAGAAGTAAAGCTCTCGTGATGATAGCGTCCGGGCAGCTGTCTCCTCAGGCGTGTGTCGCGATGGCGTCTCGCTGACGGCGATCGATCCTGCTAGGTCTGAGACTCAGAAAAGGCCGCCAGATCGGCGCGACACGAACGACAAAAAGACCAATGACTTCAATCACCACCGTCGGCGTCGTCCCCGCCGCCACCCACTGGCCCTGCGCGAGCAAGTTCCGTCTGTCGCATGCGCGATTCCTGGACCTGCTGTCCGACCACGGCGATCCTGCGAAGATCGAAAGCCAGCTGCTGGCCGTCGAGAAACGCAATCTGCGGGTCTATGGCTACGGGGCCAAGGGCTTCACGCTGTCGATGATCGAGACGGCGCTGGAGGTCACCGACGGGCGCGTCGACACCCGGGTGATCCGCGAGATCCTGGCCGTGGGCCGCGAGATGCTGACCGAGCCGATCGAGCCGCTGTCGGGCGTCGACAAGGCGCTGGCGCAGCTGTCGGACCGCTATCGCCTGATCCTGATCACCAAGGGCGACCTCCTGCACCAGGAGCAGAAGCTGGCCTCGTCGGGGCTGGGCGACTATTTCGTGGCGGTCGAGATCGTGTCGGAGAAGGACGCGGGGACCTATCGCCGGGTGTTCGACCGCTACGGCACCGGGGCCGAGCAGGCGGTGATGGCCGGCAACTCGATGAAGTCCGACATCCTGCCGGCGCTGGAGGCCGGCTGCTGGAGCGCCTTGATCCCGTACCCGCTGGTGTGGGCGCACGAGGCGGCCGAGGCGCCGGTCGGGCATGCGCGGTATGCGGAGCTCGGGAGTATCAGTGAGTTGCCGGGGTGGGTCGACCGGATTTCGCAGGGCTGACCTTAATCCCTCTCTCTAAGAGAGAGGGAGCTCGCTTAGCGCTTGCCCAGTTTCGCGATCCCGTCCCGCGCCGGGCGCTCGAACCCGATCAGCGACAGGTAGGCGATCGGGATCAGCAGGATCACCCACGCCAGGCACCACAGCCGCATCGCATCCCCGTTCAGCCCCCACATCCCGAAGCCCACCCAGTTCAGCGCCACCTTCAGCGCGATCGGGTGCAGCAGGTAGAGGCTGAAGCTCAGCTGCGCCCACGGGGCTAGAGCGCGGCTCACCCCGCCCTGGACGCCCTGCGCATCGGCCGCCACGCCGGCCAGCCCGACGGCATAGATCAGGAAGAGCAGGGACGTCCGCGACGCATGCAGCACGCCGGCGACCACGAACGCCGCCAGCAGCGCCCACATGACGAACCGGGCCAGCGGGAGCTTGGCCAGCACGTCCCGGACCTGGAACGCCAGCATGCCCAGCATGAAGCCTGGCACGGCGCGGGCGACGCCGAAGTTGAAGGTCCATTGCGAGAAGGTCTCGCCGGTGCGCGAGATCCACAGCAGCAGCGCCAGGCTGCCGAACGCCACGAGGGCCGTGGCCAGCGGACCCCGCGCCGTGATCCAGAACAGCAGCGGCAGGGCGATATAGAGCCCCATCTCGGCGCTGATCGCCCAGCTGGCGAAGTTCCAGGTCTGGGCGCGGCACGTCCCCCAGGCGTGGATGAACAGCACGTTCTGCGGGAGGCACGAGACGTCGTAACGCGACGGGTCCCGCTCGTTCAGCACCCCGGCCCAGCCGAGGGCGGCGATGGCCACGAACACCAGCATGGTGGCCCAGTGCAGCGGTCCGAGCCGCGCGACGCGCTTTTGCAGGAAGTCGCGGTACTTGGCGGGGGTGGTCAGCTTGCCGGTGTAGATCGCCGCCATGACGTAGCCGGAGATCAGGAAGAACAGGTCCACGATCAGGGAGAAGTTCTTGATCGTGTCGTCGGCGGCCTGCCACTGGCCGTCGAGGTTGATGAAGCGGTTGAAGTGGAAGACCACGATCATGACGGCGCCCACCATGCGCAGGGCGTCGAGGTGCAGCATCTGGTCGGAGT
>JAEXJH010000602.1 GCA_023445955.1 Pseudomonadota bacterium | reverse complement strand
GCCGTGACCCTGCTGGTCCTGCCTGCCATCGCCAAACTCATCCTCCAACTGGGGTCTGGTCGGAAGGCCCCGGACGAGGGACCGGCCGCGTCGCCCCTGAGCACGACGCACTAGGCCGGGGCGCCGGCGCGGCCCCTCAGCCCCCACAGCGCCGCGCCGGCGCATCACCTCCACCCAGCGAAGGCTCCGGCCTTCGATCGAGGCAACCGAAAAGGAAACCCCATGCAGACCCCCGGACAAGCTGTCCTTCTCCGCATCTACACCGACGAAAACGCCCTGGTCGGCGACCGCTCCCTGATGGACGTCATCGTCCAGCGCGCCCAGACCGCGCGCCTGGCCGGCGCCACGGTCCTGCGCGGCCGCAAGGGCTTTGGCGAGTCCGCCCGCATGCACGAGCCCCGGCCGCTGGACTTCAACGACAATCTGCCGGTGGTCATCGAGTTCGTCGACGAGGAAGCCCGCCTGCGCGAGTTCCTGACCAAGCTCGACGATCTCAAGGACATCGGCCTGGTCACCTTCGAAAAGGTCGAGGTGCTGCGCTACGGCGGCCATCACGTCGAACCGCACCGGTAGGAGCGGCCAGGATGACCAGCAAGTCTGCGCACGATCATAAGGGCCACGACCATGGCTCTGATGGCGACCACAAGCACGGGGACGGGGAGGGCGGCCACGCCCATGGTGGGCTGTTTGGCGAGCAAACCGAACTCATCTTCGCCCTGCTGTGCGGCGCGACGCTGCTGGTCGGGTGGCTGATCAGCCTGAAGGCCGATGGCTGGATACCGCTGGCCTTCTACCTGGCGGCCTATCTGTTCGGCGGCTGGTTCACCCTGACCGAGGCGATCGAGAACCTGCGCAAGCGCAAGTTCGAGATCGACACCCTGATGCTGGTGGCGGCCGCCGGCGCGGCGGCCCTGGGCCAATGGGCGGAAGGCGCGCTGCTGCTCTTCCTCTTCAGCATGGGCCATGCGCTGGAGCACTATGCCATGGGGCGCGCCCGCCGGGCGATTGAGGCCCTGGCCAAGCTCGCGCCCGAACGCGCCACCGTCCGCCGAGACGGCAAGACCGAGGAGATCGGCGTCGAGGCCTTGGAGGTCGGCGACATCGTTCTCGTCCGGCCCAATGAACGCATCGCCGCCGATGGCGTGGTCGTGACCGGCGAGAGTAGCGTCAACCAGGCCCCGGTCACGGGCGAAAGCGTGCCAGTCGACAAGCGCGCCGCCGCCGATCGCGACTTCGACTTCGCCAAGGCCAGCGCAGAGCATCGCGTCTTCGCCGGCACCATCAACGGCGCGGGCGCGCTCGACATCCGCGTGGCCCGCAAGGCCGGTGAAAGCACCCTGGCCCGCGTCGTGCGCATGGTCGCCGAGGCCGAGGCCCAGCGCTCACCGACCCAGCGCTTCACCGACCGCTTCGAGAAGGTGTTCGTGCCGGCCGTACTGGTGCTGGTCGGCGTGCTGATGTTGGCCTTCCTGGTGCTGGACGAGCCCTTCAGCCGCAGCTTCTACCGGGCCATGGCCGTGCTGGTGGCCGCCAGTCCCTGTGCCTTGGCCATTTCCGTGCCCAGCGCGGTGCTGAGCGGCGTCGCCCGGGCCGGCCGCGGCGGGGTGCTGGTCAAGGGCGGCGGGCCCTTGGAGAACCTGGGCACCCTGACGGCCTTGGCCTTCGACAAGACCGGCACCCTAACCGAGGGCAAGCCCAAGCTCACCGACATCGTGCCGGCCCAAGGCGTCGAGGCTTCTGAACTGCTGGCCATCGCCGTGGCGGTCGAGGCGCTGAGCGACCATCCGCTGGCAGCCGCCGTCGTGCGCGATGGGGAGGCCAAGCTGAACGGTCAGGCCCGCCGGGAAGCCACCAACATCAAGAGCCTGACCGGGCAGGGGATCCAGGCACAGGTCGACGGCAAGGCCGCCGTCATCGGCAAGCCAGGCCTCTTCGAAGCCGAAGGCGATCGACCGCCAGAGGACGTCTGGAGCGAGGCCCAGAAGCTGGAGGCCAGCGGCCGCACCGTCGTCATGGTGCGCCATGGCGACCGGTATCTCGGCGTGCTCGGTCTGATGGATACGGCCCGTCCGGCGGCCCGCGACGTCATCAAGCGCCTGCGATCGCTCGGGATCACCCGGATGATCATGCTGTCGGGCGACAACCAGTCGGTCTCCGACGCCATCGCCCGCGACCTGGGTCTCGACGAGGCCCGTGGCGGCCTGATGCCCGAAGACAAGGTCGCCACGATCAAGGCCCTGCGCGAGCAGTACGGCAAGGCCGCGATGGTCGGCGACGGGGTCAACGACGCCCCGGCCATGGCCAACGCCACGGTCGGTATCGCCATGGGCGCGGCAGGTTCGGACGTGGCTCTGGAGACCGCCGACGTCGCGCTGATGGCCGATGACCTCAACCATCTGCCGTTCGCGGTGGGCCTCAGCCGCAAGACCAGCGGCATCATCCGCCAGAACCTCTTCGTCAGTCTGGGCATGGTCGCGGTGCTGATCCCGGCCACCCTGTTCGGGTTGAAGATCGGTGAGGCGGTGATCTTCCACGAAGGCTCGACCCTGCTGGTCGTGGCCAACGCCTTGCGCCTCCTGGCCTACAAGGACCGTCAGGCATGAGCGGCCCTGAATCTCACGACGAGGCCGCGGCTTGGGCGCGCCGCTCGGCCCGCCGCGCCCTGATCGCCCTGGTGGCGGCGATGGTGTTCCTCGCTGCCACCATCGCCGTGGCGGTGGTCGGCATGGGGCATCGGCCATGATCGGGCGTCGTTCCGTCCCGGCCGTGGCGCTTGCCCTGGCCATGATCGGCG
>JAEXJH010000601.1 GCA_023445955.1 Pseudomonadota bacterium | reverse complement strand
CGGCCGGCGAGTACGCCGCCGGGGTCCAACCTTATCTGGCCTAGCCCTCCTTGGCGCAGGCGATAGGGGCGGGCTTCCTCAGCGAGATTTGCTCGACATCAGACGACGGCCGCTTGGCCGTGACGCCGTAGATCACGGCGGTCCAGATCGCCATCAGCGCCAGGACCTGGGGAAGGGTGATGCGAGCTGCGGTGGACATGGGCGCGACTATCCCCCGGTTGCGCGGCCTCGAATAACGACTTATCGGTCGGCCTTCTGTGAGGTTTCTTCACATGGCCCGCCGCCAGCTGCCCTCCCTGAACGCCTTGCGCGCCTTCGAGGCGTTCGGCCGGCATGGCCGCATGACCCTGGCCGCCGACGAGCTGTGCGTGACCCATGGCGCGGTCAGCCGCCAGATTCGCCAGTTGGAAGAGCATCTGGGCGTCGCCCTGACCGAAGGGCCGCGCACCCGCCTGCGCATGACCGAGGCGGGGCTGAAACTGGCCCAGGCCCTGTCGCCGGCCTTCGACCAGATCGAGGCGGCGGTGCCGCGTCCGGTCCAGGCCGGCCCCAAGCCGCTGGTCATCTCGTGCCTGCCGACCTTCGCCATGAAGTGGCTGATTCCACGCCTGCCGGGTTTCCAGGCCGCGCACCCGGACATCCCGGTCCGCGTGGCCGAGTCCAACGGGCCGTTCGACTTCAAGGCCGACGGCGTCGACCTGGCCATCCGCATGCGCTCGCCCGACACGGTGGTGACCTACGACTCGGTGGTCACCCCGTTCATGGAGCACTTCCACGGGCCGGTGATGGCGCCGGAGCTGGCGGTCGCGGGCATGACCCTGGAGCAGGTCTGCGTCATGCCGCGGCTGCTGACGCGCACCTTCCTGGAAAGCTGGTCGGACTGGGCGCGCAATTTTGAGATCACCCGCGCCCTGCCGCCGCCGGCCAGCGAGCAGGAGTTCGACCACTATTTCTACATGATCGAAGCCGCCGCCGCAGGCATGGGAGTCGCTATCGGTCCGTGGGCCTTCGTGCAGCGCGATCTGGCCAGCGGACGCCTGGTGGCGCCGCTCGGCTTTACGCCCGGCCGGGCCAAGATCGTGGCCGTCACCCCGCCCGACGGCGCCACCGACGAGGCCGTCCTGTTCCGCGATTGGCTGCTGGCCGAAGGAGCGTCCACACCTCTTCCGCCGGAAGCGCTTGCGCCCCACGCCCCGGACGCTAGTTTCGCCCCGACAACGCGCTCCCGGGCGCACAGCTAGATCAAGAGGCCCCCCGTGGACGCCAACGACATCGCCAAGCTCGAAAAGCACCTGAAGCGCACCTTCGGCAACCCGCACATCGCCGTGAAGCCGCGCCCCAAGCAGAAGGACTCGGCCGAGGTCGAAGTCGCCGGTGAATTCATCGGCGTCCTCTTCCAGGACGAAGACGAAGACGGCTCGTTCATGTTCGAAATGGCCATCCTGGCCGAAGACCTGGACTAGGCGTCCCTGATCGCCGCGCGCCTCAGGCCAGAGCTGGCTTGGGGACCGCGCGGCGGATCATCAGCGACGCCACGCCGGCGACCAGGCCCGCCGCGCCGGCGATGATGAAGGCCTCGACATACTGGCCCTGGCTGGCGCGGATCATGCCCGCGCCGATGGCCGCCGTGGCCGCGCCGATCTGGTGGCCGGCCGCGATCCAGCCGAAGACGATGGGGCCGTCGCGCTCGCCGAAGGCCTGGGTGGCCAGGCGCACCGTCGGCGGCACGGTGGCGATCCAGTCCAGGCCGTAGAACACCGCAAACGCCGACAGGCTGATCACCGAGAAGTCCGAGAACGGCAGGTAGATCAACGAGAGCCCGCGCAGCACGTAGTAGACGAACAAGAGCTTGCGACTGTCATAGCGGTCGGTCAGCCAGCCCGACGCCGTCGTGCCGAAGAGATCGAACAGCCCCATCAGCGCCAGCAGGCCGGCGGCCTTGACCTCGGGCATGCCTCGGTCGCCGCAGAAGGCGATCATGTGCACGCCCACCAGGCCGTTGGTGGTCAGGCCGCAGATGAAGAAGCCCAGGAACAGCAGCCAGAAGGTCCGGGTCCTGGCCGCGCGGCCCAGGGCCTGGAAGGCATAGGCCAGCGCGTTGGCGCCGTTCAGCGGGGCGGGGGCCTCGTAGTCGTCGGGCGCGCCGTAGGGCCTCAGGCCGATGTCGGCGGGGCGCTCGGGGATCAGCAGCCAGACGAGCGGGGCCAGCAGCAGGGTGACGATCGAGACGGTGACCACGACCGGCTTCCAGCCGCCGTGGTCGGCGATCAGGGCCATGCCGGGCAGGAAGATCAGCGAGCCGGTGGCCGTCGAGGCGGTCAGCAGGCCCAGCATCAGGCCACGGCGGGCGACGAACCAGCGGTTCACCACCGTCGCGCCCAGCACCATGGCCACCGCGCCGCTGCCAAAGCCCGCCAGCACGCCCCAGGTGGCGACGTACTGCCAGGTCTGGGTCATGAAGGCCGAGAGCCCGGTGGAAACCGACATCAGCAGCAGCGCCAGGGTCACGGTCTTGCGCAGGCCGAACGACTGCATCAGCGCCGCCGCGAAAGGCCCCGTGAGGCCATAGAGGAAGATGCCGACCGCGGCGGCCAGCGAGATCGCGCCGCGATCCCAGCCGAACGCCTTCTCCAGCGGCAGGATCAGCACGCCCGGCGCGGCGCGGAGGCCTGCGGCGGCCAGCAGAGCCAGGAAGATCGCGCCGGCGACGACGAAGGCGTAGTTCTGGCCGAAGGGGCGGTGGCTTGCTGGCATGTCGTCTCTCGATGTAACCGATCGGTACGGGCTTGAGTCAATGCATACGTACCGGTAAGTAACATCGTCAAGCGCTATGTCAGATCGAACCCCCGAAGACATTCTCAAAGGGCCTTATGCGCCCGCCCCACGCGCCGCCGAACGCATCTTCGACACGGCGCGCGAGCTGTTCTATCGCGAGGGCATCCGCGCGGTCGGGGTCGACGAGATCGTCACCAAGGCCGGCGTGACCAAGCCCAGCCTCTATCGCAGCTACAAGTCCAAGGACGAGTTGGTCGCCGCCGTGCTGCGCGAGGTCGAGGTCGGCTTCTGGGCGCGGTTCGAGGCGGCCGAGGCGCTGTATCCGGGCGAGCCGAAGGCCCAGATGATAGCTTACTTCGAAGGGCTGGCCGGCCGCTCGAATGGCGACGACTATCGCGGCTGCAACCTGTCCAACGCGGTGGTGGAATACCCGGATCGTCAGCATGCGGGCCGCATTGTCTCTCAAGCCCACAAGCAGGACCTGCGCGCGCGTCTGCACGCCAAGGCCGCCGAGATGGGCGCGACCGATCCCAAGGCGCTGGGCGACGCGATGCTGCTGCTGATCGAGGGCGTCTTCACCTCCAGCCAGATGTTCGACGGCGACGACAAGCCGGCCAAGGCGGTGGTCGGCGCGGTCAAGGCGTTGATCGCCGCCTATTGTCCCGCTTGAATGGTTCCATGACCGCTCACGTTCTCGACCGTCCCGCCATTTCCACCCTGACCGGCCGTCAGGGCCATCTGGCGATCCGGCGCGGCGGCGCGATCCGGATGCATCCAGACTTTGGCCTGTTCGCTGGGACGCTGGACGACAGCCCGCAAAGCGCGGCGGACCTGGGCGCGCTGGTGCGCGAGATGGGGACCGTGGGCCTCGTCGAGCTGACCACGCCGCCGGCGTCGCCGGGGACGCAGATCGTCTCCAGTTCGCTCTGCCTGCAGATGGTCGCCGAGACCGTCGCGCCAGCCTGGGACGTGGCCTTCGACATGCTGCCGCTGGGCGACGCCGACGCGGCCGAGATGCTGGCGCTCGCCACCCTGACCAAGCCCGGCCCGTTCTTCACGCGCACCCATCAGCTGGGCAGCTTCATCGGCGTCCGCGTCGATGGGCGATTGGTCGCCATGGCCGGTCAGCGGATGCGGCCCGACGGCTATACCGAGGCCAGCGGCGTGTGCGTCCATCCGGATCATCGCGGCAAGGGCTATGCGGCGCGGCTGCTGCGCGAGGTGACGGCGACGATCCTGGCGACGGGGGAGAAGGCGTTCCTGCACAGCTATGCGGACAACGCCACAGCCATCGGGCTTTATGAGTCGCTGGGCTATCGCGGGCGAGCCGAGGTGATGTTCACGATCCTGGCGCCCGCATAGAAAAAGGGCGGGAGCCTCGTGGCGCCCGCCCTCTCGTCGCATTCGCTCAGGCCTTGGCCCTACGCCTCGGCCGTCTTCTTGGCCGCGCCGCGCGCCCAGCTGTAGAGCGCAAAGACCACGATCGCCGCGGCGACCAGGGACAGGATCATGCCGACGTGCTCCGACGGCGCGAACGGCACGGCCAGGGGCTCGCCCTTATTGGTGCCGACGATCAGGCCGGCCAGGGCGACGTTGAACAGGCTCTCGCCGACGATGAAGCCCGAGGCGACCAGCACGCCCAGGCGCTTGGCGGCTTCACCGGTGGCGTCCTTGTCGACCAGCTTGTCGTAGATCCAGCCGACCACGGCGCCGACCACGACGGGGGCGGTGACCGAGCTGGGCAGGTAGATGGCCAGGCCCACGCCGAGCGCCGGCAGGCTGTAGCGGCCAGCCGAGGTCTTGCGCAGGGTCTCGTCGATGGCGACCAAGGCCAGGCCGATCAGAGCCCCGATGCCCAGCAGGCTCCAGTTCAGGTCGCCGCCCAGCACGCCCTTGGCCAGGGTCGAGATCAGGGTGGCCTGGGGCGCGGCCAGCGGGTCGTTGGCGATGGCGTTCAGGTTCGGCGCGCCGGCAAAGCCGTTCGACAGGTTTAGCAGCTCCAGCACGAACGGGATGACCACGGCGCCGGAGATGACGCCGATGACCAGGCCGACCTGCTGCTTCCACGGGGTGGCGTCGACCAGCTGGCCGGTCTTGAGGTCCTGCAGGTTGTCGTTGGCGACCACGGCCACGGCCAGGACGACGGTGGTGACGTAGAGGGCGAAGGCGACCAGGGCCTTGGTGACGTCCGGGCCGATGACGCCGCGGCCGACCGCGCCGACCATCAGCGAGGCGCCCAGCACCGTCAGGATGGCGATGCCCGAGACCGGGCTGTTGGACGAGCCGATCAGGCCGGCCATGTAGCCGCAGACCGCGGCGGCCAGCAGGCCGGCGATCAGGACGTAGCCGATGCCGATGGCGACCAGCGGGGCGGTCAGGCTGGCGATCGGGCCGCCGACCAGGAACTGGGCCAGGAACCAGCCGGCCGGGGCCAGCAGCAGCAGCGAGACCAGGCCGACGATGGTGATCGGGATGTCCTGCTCGATGCGCGGAACGACGCCGCCGGCCTTGCGGGCCTTGCCGGCTTCCAGCGACGAGACCAGGCCGCTCCAGATCGGGGCGGCCAGCTTGCCCAGGGTCCAGATGGCGGCCGCGCCGATAACGCCGGCGCCCATGAAGCGGACCTCGGTCTTCCACACCGTCAGGGCGTGGGTGGCCGCGTCGGCGCCGGGGATCTGGTGGATGGTGGTCATGATCGGGACGAGGACGCCCCAGGCGATGGCCAGGCCCGCGAACATGGCGATGCCGACGGTGATGCCCATCAGGTGGCCCGCGCCCATCAGGGCCAGCGAGGCCGAAGCGCCCAGGCCGGTCGCGCCGGCGCCGGCCTTGAAGTAGCCGGCCACTTCGGCGGCGAAGATCTTGGCGGCGGCGAGCGCGCCGAACAGGGCAGAGGCGATCGTGCCCAGGGCGACGGCGGCCAGGCCGGCCTTGCCCTCGGCGGCGCCTTCACGCGAGCCGGTGCCGACCTTCAGCACCTCGGCGGCGGCGACGCCCTCCGGGTAGGGGAGGTTGGAGTTGGTCACCAGAGCCCGGCGCAGGGGGATGGTGTACATCACGCCCAGGATGCCGCCGACGGCGCAGGCGCCGAACGTGGGCAGGAACGGGATGTGCGCCCACCAGCCGATCATCAGCAGGCCCGGCAGCACGAAGATCACCGACGACAGCGTGCCCGCCGCCGAAGCGATCGTCTGGACGATGTTGTTTTCCTGGATGGTCGCCGTCTTGAAGGCCCGCAGCAGGGCCATCGAGATGACGGCGGCGGGGATCGAGGTGGCGAAGGTCAGGCCGACCTTGAGGCCCAGATAGACCTGGGCGGCTGTGAAGACGAGGGTAATGGCGACGCCGAGAAGGACCCCTCGCAGGGTCAGTTCTGTGCGCGGCGCTGTAGAGTCGGCCATGAACAAGTCCGGGAAAAGTTAAGACGGCCGGACCTTGCACGTCCGACCGCCTCCAACTCAAGCTCGGATTTGCGGCCTTAAGGGCCCAAAGGCCCCCGTTCCGGATCGAAACGGGGGCGTCAGGGGATGGTTTGTCCTTAACGCCGATCGCTGGCCGCGACGGCTAGAGGACGCCCAGCATCTCGGCCACCAGCGGGTGGCGGACGATGTCGCGATCGGCCAGGCGGACGACGGCGATGTTGCCGACCGCCTCGAACCGATCGGCGACGTCGGCCAGGCCCGAAATGCCCGGCAGCAGGTCCGACTGGTTCGGGTCGCCGGTGACGACCATGGTCGAGTGCCAACCCAGGCGCGTCAGCAGCATCTTCAGCTGCATGTAGGTGCAGTTCTGAGCTTCATCGATGACCACGAAGGCGTTGTTCAGGGTGCGGCCGCGCATGAAGCCGACCGGGGCGATCTCGATCGCGCCCTCGGCCATCAGCGCCCGCATGCGCTTGACCGACAGGCGATCGGTCAGGGCGTCGTAGAGCGGGCGCAGATACGGGGCCAGCTTGTCTTCCATGTCGCCCGGCAGGTAGCCGATCGACTCGCCGGCCTCGACGGCGGGACGCGACAGGACGATGCGATTGACGCGGCCGGCCTCCAGCGCCTCCACGGCCTTGGAGATGGCGATATAGGTCTTGCCGGTGCCGGCCGGACCCAGCGCCATGACCAGGTTCTTTTCGTCGATGGCTTCCATCAACTGGGCCTGGCCTGGTGATTTGGGTTTTATCGTTTTTAGGTAGCTCTGATCGCGCTCTGGATTGTTCGGCGCGCCATCATGCCCAAGCGGATTCCAGCTGTTCCCACGATCGCGAACATCGATCGGCAGGCGACGCACCTTGGCGTCATCACCGTATTGGCCGGTCGTCTCATACGCGCCTTCGCGCGCCATCCGCTTCAGGGCTCGCTTGGTCATCAAAGCCTCCATGAGGGCAATAAAAAAGGACGAGCCCGTGAGGCGTCGTCCTTGGATGTGAGCTGTTGGATAACGACGAAGTCGCGTGCGCTGGGCGGCCCGGAGGGGCTTCCGCCAAAGACGGTCTTGGGAGGCGGTGCTGTACGCCGGAACGCCAAGTGCGACACCTTCTTCGTCAGCGGGTGGGCCGATGGCGGAGGTCGCCCCCGACCCGGATACGAGAAGAATCATTCCCGCTGGAGGAATGTTCCCTCTCGAATCGCCTGACTACAATGGCGCATCATGGTTTCCGGGTCGTTAACGTGGAAATCGCGCCCAAGAAAACGAGGCATACGGATGACTGTCTATTCCCTGGGCGCCCTTGTGCCCACGCTTCCCGCACAGGGCGAATACTGGATCGCGCCGACGGCGAGCGTGATGGGCAATGTGATTCTCAAGAAGAACGCCAGTATTTGGTGGGGCGCCATCGCGCGCGGCGACAACGATCCGATCACCATCGGCGAGAACAGTAATGTCCAGGACGGGTCTGTTCTTCACACGGATGCTGGCGTTCCCCTGACCATCGGCGCCAACGTCACCATCGGCCACATGGTGATGCTGCACGGCTGCACGATCGGCGACGGCTCGCTGATCGGCATCGGGGCGGTGGTGCTCAACGGGGCCAAGATCGGGAAGAACTGCCTGATCGGCGCCGGCGCCCTGATCACCGAGGGCAAGGAGATCCCTGACAATTCCATGGTCATGGGCGCGCCGGGCAAGGTGGTCCGCGAGGTCAGCGAGCACCACACCATGATCCTGCAAGGCTCTGCCCTGCACTATGTCGAGAACTGGAAGCGCTACGTCCGCGATCTGAAGGTGATGGCGGAGTAGGCCGAAAGACCAAAAGGAGCGCCGCACGCTGCTTGGGGGGATGCGTGGCGGCGCTCCTGCTTCTCGCGCAGGGCACATGAGCGCGAGAAGGGCTCGCCACGCAAAGGCGTCTTTCCGCGTGGCGAGACGGCGCGGGCGAACCCGACTCCGTTTCGTCTCAAGGTAGTATAAGCACGGTTCGAGTTGAGTGTGAACGCACAACTCGCGTTTTCCGTGGTGACGTTCCGGGAAGCTTGCGCGACGGCCAAACCCGGATCACTCTCTGGCTTAACAATGATAACCTTCCAGGGAGGGCGTCGGGGCCATGGCCAGCGAACGCTATGATTACGTCGTCATCGGCGGAGGATCGGCCGGCTGCGTGCTGGCCGCGCGCCTGACGGAAGACCCCAACATCAAGGTCCTGCTGCTGGAGGCTGGCGGCAAGAACAGCTCGATCCTGGTTAAGATGCCGGCGGGCGTGGGCCAGCTGATCAAGGACAAGGGCGAGCAGAACTGGGGCTTCTGGACCGAGGCCGAGCCGCATCTCGACAACCGCAAGCTCTGGTGGCCGCGCGGCAAGGGCCTGGGCGGCAGCTCGGCCATCAACGGCATGATCTATATCCGCGGCCATGCCCGCGACTACGACCAGTGGCGGCAGATGGGCCTGTCGGGTTGGTCGTACGAAGAGGTGCTGCCCTACTTCAAGCGCTCGGAGACCCACCACGCCGGCGGCGACGCCTATCACGGCGACAAGGGTCCGCTGCACGTGTCCAAGGGCGAGAGCGACAGCCCCTTCTACGGCGCGCTGATCGAGGCCGGCCGCCAGGCGGGCCACAAGACGACCAAGGACTTCAACGGCTTCCAGCAGGAAGGCTTCGGGCCCTACGATCTGACCATCCGCAACGGCCAGCGCTGGAGCGCGGCCATGGCCTATCTGACGCAAGCCCTGGGGCGTCCGAACCTGACGGTCGCGACCGAGGCGCGCACGACGCGGATCATCGTCGAGAAGGGCTGGGCGGTCGGCGTCGACTACGTGGTGGGCAAGGCCGCCGAGAAGAAGACCGCCTATGCCGACGCCGAGGTGCTGCTCAGCGCTGGCGCGGTGCAGTCGCCGCACATCCTGCAGCTGTCGGGCATCGGCGCGCCGGAGGACCTCAAGGCGCACGGCATTGCGGTGGTCCACGAGTCCAAGGGCGTCGGCGCCAACCTGCAGGATCACCTGGACGTCTGCGTGTCGTGGACGGCCAAGAACCTCAAGACCGCCTATTCGGCCAACAAGGGCCTGAACAAGCTGGGCGTGGGCCTCAACTACATGATCTTCGGCAAGGGCCTGGGCCGGCAGCAGTTCCTGGAGAGCGGCGCGTTCCTCAAGTCGCGGCCCGATCTCGACCGTCCCGACCTGCAGATCCACGGCGTGCTGGCCATCATGCAGGACCACGGCAAGACGGTGGTCGAGAAGGACGGCTTCACGCTGCACGTCTGCCAGCTGCGTCCGGAAAGCCGGGGCAAGGTGGGCTTGCGCTCGGCCGATCCGTTCGACGATCCGACCATCCTGGCCAACTATCTGGCGACGGACGAAGACCGCCGCGCCATCCGCGAGGGCGTGCGCATCGCCCGCGAGACCGTGGCCCAGGCCGCGTTCGACCCTTATCGCGACGCCGAGTATGCGCCGGGCGCGGATGTGAAGACCGACGCCGACCTCGACGCCTGGATCCGCGCCAAGGCCGAGACGATCTACCACCCGGTCGGCACCTGCCGCATGGGCGTGGCCGGCGATCCGCTGGCGGTGGTCGACGATCAGCTGCGCGTTCAGGGGCTGCAAGGCCTGCGGGTCATCGACGCCTCGGTCATGCCGACCCTGATCGGCGGCAACACCAACGCCCCGACCATCATGATCGCCGAGCGGGCGGCGGATCTCCTCCTTGGCAAGGCTGCGCTCCCCGCGTTGGATGTGCCAGTGTTCGAGGACGGCCGCGCCGTGGCCGCCGAGTAAGGAAGACAGCATGCGTCATCGCCCCCTAGGCCGTTCCGGCCTTTCGACCGCGCCGCTGGTGTTCGGCGGCAACGTGTTCGGCTGGACGGCGGACGAGACGACCTCGCACCGCCTGCTGGACGCCTTCGTCGACGGCGGCTTCAAC
>JAEXJH010000600.1 GCA_023445955.1 Pseudomonadota bacterium | reverse complement strand
CCGGAGCCATGTTGGCGATGGTCGCCTGGTCTTCCAGGGTCAGGTTGGCCAGGGCGTAGGCCACCACCAGCGGCGGCGAGGCCAGGTAGTTGGCGCGCACGTCCGGGTTCACGCGACCTTCGAAGTTGCGGTTGCCCGACAGCACCGAGCACGCGACCAGGTCGGCCTCGTTGATCGTCTTGCTGATGGCTTCCGGCAGCGGGCCCGAGTTGCCGATGCAGGTGGTGCAGCCGTAGCCGACCAGGTTGAAGCCCAGAGCGTCCAGGTGCTTGGTGAGACCAGCCTTGGCCAGGTAGTCGGTGACGACTTGCGAGCCGGGGGCCAGCGAGGTCTTCACCCACGGCTTGACCTTCAGGCCCTTGGCCACCGCGTTCTTGGCCACCAGGCCGGCGGCGATCAGGACCGAGGGGTTGGAGGTGTTGGTGCACGAGGTGATGGCGGCGATGACCACGTCGCCGTGGCCGACGTCGAAGTTCTCGCCTTCGACCGGGGCGCGCAGGTCAGGCTGCTCGCCCTTGCCGAATTCGCCGGTCAGCGACTCCTGGAACTTGTACGAGGCCTCGGCCAGCAGGACGCGGTCCTGCGGGCGCTTCGGGCCGGCCAGCGACGGCTGCACCGACGACAGGTCCAGTTCCAGCGTGTCGGTGAAGGTCGGCTCAGGCACGCCCGGCTCCCACCACAGGCCTTGTTCCTTGGCGTAGGCTTCGACCAGGGCGACGCGCTCGGCCGTGCGGCCGGTGCCCTTCAGGAAGGCCACGGTGGCGGCCGAGATCGGGAAGAAGCCGCAGGTGGCGCCGTATTCCGGAGCCATGTTGGCGATGGTCGCCTGGTCTTCCAGGGTCAGGTTGGCCAGGGCGTCGCCGTAGAATTCGACGAACTTGCCGACCACGCCCTTCTTGCGCAGCATCTGGGTGACGGTCAGCACCAGGTCGGTCGCCGTCGCGCCTTCCGGCATGGCGCCGGTCAGCTTGAAGCCGATGACTTCCGGGATCAGCATCGGGATCGGCTGGCCCAGCATCGCGGCTTCAGCCTCGATGCCGCCCACGCCCCAGCCCAGGACGGCCAGGCCGTTGACCATGGTCGTGTGGCTGTCGGTGCCGACGACGGTGTCGGGATAGGCGACTTCGGCGCCGTCGACTTCGTTGGTCCAGACGGTCTGGGCCAGGTATTCCAGGTTCACCTGGTGGCAGATGCCGGTGCCGGGCGGGACGACGCGGAAGTTGTTGAACGCCGACGAACCCCAACGCAGGAAGCGGTAGCGCTCGATGTTGCGCTCGTACTCGCGCTTGACGTTGTCGTCATAGGCCTTGGGGTTGCCGAAGTTGTCGACCATGACCGAGTGGTCGATCACCAGGTCGACGGGGTTCAGCGGGTTGATCTTGGCCGGGTTGGCGCCCAGGGCGACCATGGCGTCGCGCATGGCGGCCAGGTCGACGACGGCCGGAACGCCCGTGAAGTCCTGCATCAGCACGCGCGCGGGGCGGAAGCTGATCTCGTGCTCGACCGAGCCCTTGTTCTGCAGCCAGTTGGCGACGGCCTTCAGGTCGTCTTCCGACACCGAGACGCTGTCTTCGTTGCGCAGCAGGTTTTCCAGCAGCACCTTCATCGACACCGGCAGCGACGAAGTTCCGGTCAGACCGGCTTCCTCAGCGGCGCGAAGGCTGTAATAGACGTAAGACTTGTTGCCGACCTTCAGTTCGCGGCGGGCTTTGAGGCTGTCAACAGACGCCATGCTCAAGGATCCTTCTCTGTCCACGGCCGTCCGAAAACCGCTCCCGGGATCACGCGCTGATCGGAAGGGACACACAGGTTCCGCCTCCGCGCCGCGTACCACCCAAAACGACTGGAGGGGGACGACCGCGCGCTTCTTAGCGCCACCTCTGCCGAACGTCCATGTCGAGCGCGGGGTCTTGGCATGTTGAGAGTTGTTCTCATTAAGGAACTGGCGATCGCACGCGGCGAACGCACGCTGTTTTCGCGGCTGGATCTGACTTTGCGCGCCGGCGAGGCGGCCGTGCTGGTGGGCCGCAACGGGGCCGGCAAGACCAGTCTGCTGCGGGCCGTGGCGGGCCTGCTGCGCCCGATCGAGGGAACGATCGCCTTCGAGAGCGAGACCGGGCCGATCGAGGCCGACACGGCGCGGGCCGAGCAGTTGCACCTGCTGGGCCACCAGGACGGACTCAAATCGAGCCGCACGGCCTGGGAGGAGCTGCGCTTCCAGACCCTGTGGACCGGCGGGACCGAAGAGAGCGCCCGCGCCGCGGCCAAGCGCTTCGATCTGGGTCGCCTGCTGGACCTGGAGGTCCGCCGCCTGTCGGCCGGCCAGCGCCGGCGCCTGGCCCTGGCGCGGCTGGCGGCCAGCCCGCGGGCGCTGTGGCTGTTGGACGAGCCGATGGCCCCGCTGGACGCCGGTCAGCGCGAAGCGTTCGGGGCCGTGATGGCCGAGCACCTGGCTGGCGGCGGCATGATCCTGGCCTCGGTGCACGATCCGCTGCCCATTCCTACCCGGTCCGTGGAGATCGGGGCATGAAGGCGTTCGGCGTCCTCCTGCGGCGGGAGCTGGCCCTGGCCTGGGGCAAGGGCGGCGGGCCGCTGCTGGCTCTCACCTTTTACGCCTGCGTCGTCGTGCTGCTGCCGATGGCCTCGGGCCGCGCCCCCGAGCGGCTGGCGGCCATCGCCCCGGGCATCGCCTGGCTGGCCCTGGCCCTGGCGGCGCTGCTGTCGCTGGAGCGTCTGTTCGAGCGCGACTACGAGGACGGGACCCTGGACCTGCTGGCCCTGGGCCCTGCCCCGCTTGAGGCCGTGGCCGTCGCCAAGTGCCTGGCCCAGTGGCTGGCCACCGGCGCCCCGCTGGCCCTGGCCGCTCCCGTCGCCGCGCTGATGCTGGGCGCGGATCTGAAAGTCATGCCACTGCTGGTGCTGTGCGCCCTGGCCGGCGGCCTGGCCTTCGCCTTCCTGGGCGGGCTAGGCGCGGCGCTGGCGCTGGGCGGCAAGCGCGGCGGCCTGCTGGTGGCGGTGATCGTCCTGCCGCTGTTCGCGCCGCCGGTGATCTTCGGGGCCGGGGCGCTGGACGGCTATTCGGCGGGATTGCCGTGGACCGGCGGGCTAATGCTGCTGCTGGCCTACTGCGTCGGGGCGATCGCGCTGTCGCCGCTGGCCATGGGCGCGGCCTGCCGGAACGCGCTGGACTAGCGGGTCCGCGAACCTCGTCCTTCGACAAGCTCAGGAT
>JAEXJH010000599.1 GCA_023445955.1 Pseudomonadota bacterium | reverse complement strand
GTTCAAGGACCGTGAACTGCTCGAACGCGCCCTGACGCACGCCAGCGTCGGGGACGGGGCCAAGAAGGTTCGCGACAACGAGGTGCTGGAGTTCATCGGCGACCGCGTGCTGGGCCTGCTGGCCGCCGAGGCCCTGGCCGAGCGTTTCCCCAAGGCCAAGGAAGGCGAACTGGCTCCGCGCCTCAACGCCCTGGTCAGCCGCGAGACCTGCGCCCGCGTCGCCCGCCTGGCGGAGCTCGGCCCCGCCCTGCGCCTGTCGGCCTCGTCCAGCAAGATCGGCGGCCGCGAGACCGACTCGATCCTGGCCGGCGCCACCGAGGCGCTGATGGCGGCGCTTTACCAGGACGGCGGGCTGGATGCGGCGCGCAAGGTGTTCCTGGCGATGTGGGCCGACGAGTTCGACAAGGCCGGCGAAGGCCGTCCGCGCGATCCCAAGACCGCGCTGCAGGAATGGGCGCAAGGCAAGGGGCGGCCGCTGCCGACCTACCGCGTGCTGGACCGCACGGGTCCGGATCATGCGCCGGTGTTCACCGTCGAAGCGGCCGTGAAGGGCGTCGACCCCGCCATCGCCAAGGGCAAGTCCCGGCAGGAAGCCGAGAAGGCCGCCGCCAAGGCCCTGCTGGAGCGCGAAGGGGCGGAGTAGTTCACCGGACACCCTCTCCCAGAGGAGAGGGTGATCAGGGGGATTGGCGGCGCTCTATCCCCGGAGTTCGCGACATCGAACCCCACGAATTCAACCACTTCTCACTTTTACGCATCCCTGAATGATCCGCGTTCAGAACCGCCCCCATAATCATAGCCATCCCCGTCGCGGGGGAGGGCGTTTGGATCCGGCCCAACGGTCTGCTTGCAGACCGGTCTCTCGCAAGGAGTCACGGCGGCGGGGCTAGGTTGAGCGGGGCCGCGTGGGCGCTGTCTCGGTACGGGTGGTGGTCTGTTCGTGGATAGATCCGGGACCACACGAAGGCCGGGAAGTTAGCCGAGCGCGGAGCGACAGGGCGGTGATCGTATAAGCCGCCTATCGTGGATCGTCGGGCTGGAGACGGATGTAGCCGATCCAGTTGGTCCGCGCCCGTCCGGGGGTAAAGGGTGACCCGAGCAGATAACGCTCACGCCTGCCCACCTCACGGACAAGAACAGCCTGGCGGAGCGGTAAGCGAGCCGAAACACACAAACCACTACGGTCTCCGGGTTCGCCCGGCCGCTCCGTCGCCTCCCCACATGCCTTCAGCGGCCTGCGCCGCGTGAAGTCGCCAGGCCGTGCCGGCTCAGCACAGGCCCCCACCTGACCGCTGCGCGGTCTGTCCGCCCCCAAGCGGGGCGGAGAACCGCACCGCCTACGCGGGTGATCTCTCCTCCCCCTCTTGGGGGAGGGGGACCGCCGAACGGCGGTGGGGGGACAGCGCGGCGCGCTCCCGCCTTGACCCTCGCCACGCTCGCGCCCTCTCATGCCGATCAAGTTTCGCGATTCCCGGAGAACCCCATGCGCCGTCTCGCCGTCGCCGCCCTGCTGACCCTCAGCCTCGCCGCCTGCAACAAGCCGCAGGCCTATCAGGCGCTGCCGGACGACATGAGCCTGGGCAATAAGGACGCCAAGGTGACGGTGGTCGAGTACGCCTCGGTCGGCTGCCCGATCTGCGCGCGCTGGGACAAGGAGGTCTTCCCGGCCTTCAAGGCCAAGTACATCGATAGCGGCAAGGTCCACTACGTGTTCCGCGAGATGCTGGTGGGCGACACCTCCGAGCAGACCGTGGCCGTGGCTGGCTTCCTGCTGGCGCGCTGCGCTGGCAAGGACAAGTATTTCCAAGTCAATGAGGCGGTGTTCGCCAACCAGATGGGGGTGTTCGCCTCGCCGCGCGAAGCCCTGCTGGACATCGCCAAGTCGGCCGGCATGAACGAAGAGCAGTTCAACAAGTGCACGTCCGACGAGGCGGCGATCCAGGCGCTGAACGCGCGCGTCGAGAAGAACGCCAAGGACCACGACATCGGCGGCACCCCGACCTTCGAGATCAACGGCCACAAGATGGAGCCGGGCTATCACTCGCTGGCCGAGATCGATGCGGTCATCGAGAGCGCGGGCAAGTAGTGATCGGCGCGATCATGGCGCGTGCAGCACAGGGGGAGGAATTCCGGCCCCGCTGTGCTACACGCACGCGCAATGACTGACACCACCTCCCAAACTAAGGCCGGGTTTGCGGCCATCATCGGCGCGCCGAACGCTGGCAAGTCCACCCTGGTCAACCGCATGGTCGGGGCCAAGGTCTCGATCGTCACCCAGAAGGTCCAGACCACCCGCTTCCCCGTGCGCGGCGTCGCCATCGAGGGCGACACCCAGATCGTGCTCGTCGACACCCCCGGGATCTGCAGCCCGCGCCGCCGCCTGGACCGCGCCATGGTGCGCTCGGCCTGGGCCGGTTCGGAAGACGCCGAGGCCACCGTCCACCTGGTCGACGTGCAGGCCGAACTGGCCAGCCGCGCCGACAAGGCCACGCCGGGCGAGTTCCGCTCGGCCCAGGACGTGCAGACCATCATCGAGGGCCTGAAGGCCGCCGATCGCAAGGTCATCCTGGCCCTGAACAAGATCGACGGCATCAAGCGCGACACCCTGCTGGCCGTGGCCAAGGACTTCTTCGACCAGGGCGTCTACACCGACGTCTTCATGATCAGCGCCACGACCGGCGCCGGCGTCGAGGACCTGACCGCCAAGCTGGTGACCATGATGCCTGAAGGCCCGTGGCTGTATCCGGAAGACCAGACCGCCGATCTGCCGGCCCGCCTGCTGGCCGCCGAGATCACTCGCGAGAAGGTCTATCTGCGCGTCCACGAGGAGCTGCCCTACGCCGCGACGGTCGAGACGACCGCCTTCGAGGAGCGCAAGGATGGTTCGGTGCGCATCGAGCAGACCATCCTGGTCGAGCGCGAAGGCCAGCGGATCATCGTCATCGGCAAGGGCGGCCAGACCCTGAAGTGGATCGGCCAGGCCTCGCGCGAGGAGCTGTGCGACATCCTCGATCGCAAGGTGCACCTGTTCCTGCACGTGAAGGTCAAGGAAAACTGGGCTGAAGAGCGGGGCCTGTTCAGCGACATCGGCCTCGACTTCGATGTTTGATGCGCCGGCTTCGGCCGTAGACCTCGACGCCTACTTCGCGCGGATCGGCTATGAC
>JAEXJH010000598.1 GCA_023445955.1 Pseudomonadota bacterium | reverse complement strand
GACCAGCTGGACATCCGCCTGACCCAGGCGCGCGCCTTCGAGGCCAAGGGCGAGAAGGTCCGCGCCCGCCGCATGTTCGAGGCCATCGCCAAGGCGCCCTACGACCGCATCGCCACGCCGGCCATGCTGCACGCCACCGAGCTGGGCTACGCCAAGGGCCAGATCACCGCCCAGAAGGCCGCCGAGATCCTGAACCAGCTGCGCTATCGCTGGCGCGGCGACGGCGTCGAGCTGGAGGTTATCCGCTCGCTGGGCCGCCTCTATATCGATCAGGGCCGCTATCGCGAGGCGCTGGACGCGCTGAGCTCGGCCGGCCGCCAGCTGCCCGATCGCCCCGAAGCCGTGGCGCTGCAGAACGACCTGTCCAACACCTTCCGCCAGCTGTTCCTGCAAGGTCTGGCCGACGGCATGCAGCCGATCCAGGCCGTCGGGCTGTATTACGACTACCGGGACCTGACGCCGATCGGCGCCGACGGCGACCAGATCGTCCGCAACCTGGTGCGTCGCCTGGTCGATGTCGACCTGCTGGACAACGCCGCCAAGCTCTTGAAATACCAGGTCGACAACCGCTTGAACGGCGTGCCCAAGGCCCAGGTCGCCACCGACCTGGCCTGGATTTACCTGATGAACAAGCAGCCGGAGGATGCGCTGGACGCGATCAACGCGACCCGCTCGACCATCCTGCCGCCGGCCCTGAACGTCGAGCGTCGCCTGGCGACCGCCCGCGCCCTGATGGGCCTGGGCCGCTTCGACGACGCGCTGGAGCTTATCGACAAGGACAACAGCAAGGACGGCCAGGAGATCCGCGCCGAGATCGCCTGGAAGCAGCACACCTGGCCGACGGCCGGGGCGATGTACGAGCGCGCGCTGGGCGACCGCTTCAAGACGCCGGGCGCGCTGACCCCCGGCGACGAGGCGCGCCTGTTGCGCTCGGCCGTCGCCTACAGCCTGGCCGACGACGACGCCTCGCTGGCCCGCCTTCGGGCGCGCTGGTCGGGCTTCATCGACAGCGCCGGCAATCCCGACGGACTTCGCGTCGCCCTGCAGGGCATGAACGTCGAATCGCTGTCGGCCGCGGACTTCAGCCGCGTCACCGCCGACAACGAGGCCTTCAACGGCTGGATCGGCCGGATGAAGGACAAGTTCCGCACCGGCCAGCCCGCCGGCTCGCCCGCCAGAGCCAGCAAGTAGGGGCGAACAAATAGGGCAGGGGCGTTCCCCAAACCGCCCTTTCCGCCAGACGTTGAGGCACGCTTGGCCTCGTCGACGGCCCGCGTCACCGAAAATTCACCCGCCAAAACCGGATTGGTCTTATGGCGGGCTCTAGACGTTTAGCCTAGTTAAGGCCCGCCCGTCGGGGTCCGCTGGGGCCGATATCGGCTGGCGGTCGGCGGCCGCTTGCCTTTCCGACGCAGGCATGTCATGACAACGTTGTCATAGGGTGGACGACATTGGCTAAGAAGAATCAAGACGGCGAAACCGGCCGCGAAGTGCTGGTGCTGCTGGGTGGCGCGGGCGATCTGGCCCTGCGGATGCTGTTGCCTTCGCTTTATTTCCTCGAGTTGGATCGTCTGCTGCCGCATGACCTGCGGATCGTCGGCGTGGCCCGCGCGGACCATGACGCCGCCAGCTACAAGGCGCTGGTGCGCGAACAGTTGGGCAAGCGCGCGACGGTCGAGGAGGGGGTCTGGAAGCGCCTGGCCGATCGTCTCGACTACGTGCCCGCTGACATCACCAGCGAGGCCGACGCCCAGAAGCTGGCCGACCGCATCGGCGCGCACGGCTCCCTGGTCATCTTCTTCTCGCTGTCGCCCAGCCTCTACGGTCCGGCCTGCCAGGCGCTGCAAGCCGCCGGCCTGACCGGTCCCGCCACCCGCCTGATCCTGGAAAAGCCGTTGGGCCGCGACCTGGAAAGCTCCAAGGTCACCAACGCCGCCGTCGCCGCCGTGGTCGACGAGAGCCAGGTCTTCCGCATCGACCACTATCTGGGCAAGGAGACGGTCCAGAACCTGACCGCCCTGCGCTTCGCCAACGTGCTGTTCGAGCCCCTGTGGGACCGCAACACGATCGACCACGTGCAGATCACCATCGCCGAGACCGAGAAGGTCGGCGACCGCTGGCACTATTACGACGAGTACGGCGCGCTGCGCGACATGGTGCAGAACCACATGCTGCAGCTCTTGTGCCTGGTCGCCATGGAGGCGCCGTCGGGCTTCGACCCGGACGCGGTCCGTGACGAGAAGGTCAAGGTGCTGCGGTCCTTGCGCCCCTTCACCAAGGAGAGCGTGGCCCACGACACCGTGCGCGGCCAGTACGTCGCCGGCGTGGTCGAGGGCAGTGCGCGTCCGGGCTATGTCGAGGAAGTCGGCAAGCCCACCAAGACCGAGACCTTCGTAGCCATGAAGGTGGCGATCGACAACTGGCGCTGGGACGGCGTGCCGTTCTTCCTGCGCACCGGCAAGAACCTGCCCGATCGCCGCACCCAGATCGTCGTCCAGTTCAAGCCGCTGCCGCACAATATCTTCGGCCAGGCGACCGACGGCGAGCTGTGCGCCAACCGCCTGGTCATCGACCTGCAGCCGGACGAGGACATCTCGCTGACGATCATGAACAAGCGTCCGGGCCTGTCGGAAGAGGGCATGCGCCTGCAGTCGCTGCCGCTGTCGCTGTCGTTCGGCCAGAGCGGCGGCCGCCGCCGCATCGCCTACGAGAAGCTGTTCGTCGACGCCTTCCGCGGCGACCGCACCCTGTTCGTGCGCCGTGACGAGGTCGAGCAGGCCTGGAAGTTCATCGACGCCGTCTCGGCCGCCTGGGAAGAGGCCGGCATCGAGCCGGCCCACTACGCAGCCGGCACCTGGGGGCCGCAGTCGGCGCAGGGCCTGATCTCGCCCGGCGGCCGGTCCTGGAAGGCCTGATCATGCCCAAGCCCCAGATCGAAGCCTTTCCGACCCGCGAGGCGCTGTACGACGCCGCCGCCTCGACCATCGTCCAGGCCCTGACCACGGCCGTTGCCGCCCAGGGCGTCGCGGGCTTTGCGGCCACCGGCGGCTCGACGCCGGCCCCGGTCTATGACCGCCTGGCCCAGGCCACCGCTCCCTGGGACAAGGTCATGGTCACCCTGACCGACGAGCGCTGGGTCCCGCCGACCGATCCGAGCAGCAACGAGAAGCTGGTGCGCGAGCACCTGCTGACGGGCGAGGCGGCCAAGGCCGGCTTCTCGCCGCTATATTTCGAGGGCGTCAGCCACGAAGAAGCCGCGCTGAAGGCTCAAGCCGGCGTCGCGTCGGCCGCGCCGTTCGGCGTGGTGCTGCTGGGCGTGGGTCCCGACGGCCACTTCGCCTCGCTGTTCCCCGGCTCGCCGGTGCTGGCGCGGGGGCTGGACCCGGCGTCCGATCGCCTGGTGCTGGCCGTGCCGCCGGGCGATCCGGCTCCGGACATTCCCCGGATCAGCCTGACCTTCCAGGCGTTGACGCAATCGGCGCTGATCGTGCTGCTGATCACCGGCCAGGCCAAGCGCGCGCTGCTGGACGGCGAGGTCGACCAGAGCCTGCCGATCGCCGCCATTCTGAACCAGGACCGCGCCAAGGTCCGTATCCTCTGGGCGGAGTAATCGCCATGAGCCTGAACCCGGTCATCGCCGAAGTCACCGCCCGCATTGTGGCGCGCAGCAAGGACAGCCGCGCGGCCTACCTTGCGAACATGGAACATGCGATCGAGAGCCAGCCGGGCCGGGCCAAGCTGTCCTGCGCCAACTGGGCTCACGCCTTCGCCGCCTCGCCCGGCGTCGACAAGGTCCGCGCGCTGGACCCGAACGCGCCGAACATCGGCATCGTCTCGGCCTATAACGACATGCTCTCGGCCCACCAGCCGCTGGAAGGATACCCGGCGCTGATCAAGGTCGCCGCGCGCGAAGTGGGCGCGACCGCCCAGTTCGCCGGCGGCGTGCCGGCCATGTGCGATGGCGTCACCCAGGGGCGTCCGGGCATGGAGCTGTCGCTGTTCTCGCGCGAAGTGATCGCCATGGCCACGGCCGTCGCCCTGACCCACGACGCCTTCGACTCCGCGCTGTATCTGGGCGTCTGCGACAAGATCGTGCCGGGCCTGGTGATCGGCGCCCTGACCTTCAGCCACCTGCCGGCGCTGTTCGTGCCCGCCGGTCCGATGACCTCGGGCCTGCCCAACAGCGAGAAGGCCCGCATCCGCGCCCTCTACGCCGAGGGCAAGGTCGGCCGCGCCGAGCTGCTGGAAGCCGAGCAGGCCAGCTATCACGGCCCGGGCACCTGCACCTTCTACGGCACGGCCAACACCAACCAGATGCTGATGGAGCTGATGGGCTTCCATCTGCCCGGCTCGGCCTTCGTGCATCCCAACACGCCGCTGCGCGAGGCCCTGGTCAAGGAAGCCGCGCGCCGCGCCGCCGCCGTGACTAACAAGGGCAACGAGTTCATCCCCGTCGGCCGGATGATCGACGAGAAGTCGATCGTCAACGGCGTGGTCGGCCTGATGGCCACCGGCGGCTCGACCAACCTGGCGCTCCACCTCGTCGCCATGGCCGCCGCGGCCGGCGTGATCCTGACGCTGGAAGACCTGGACGACATCTCCAAGGCCACGCCGCTGCTGGCCCGCGTCTATCCGAACGGCGCGGCCGACGTGAACCACTTCCAGGCCGCCGGCGGCATGGCGTTCATCATCCGTGAGCTGCTGAAGGCCGGCCTCGTCCACGACGACGTCCAGACTATCGCCGGCCCCGGCCTGTCGCTCTACGCCCAGGAGCCGCACCTCGAGGACGGCGTCCTGAAGTGGCGCGAGGGCGCGACCGAAAGCCTGGACACCGCCATCGTCCGTCCGGTCTCCGATCCGTTCAGCCCCGAGGGCGGCCTGCGCCTGCTGGCCGGGAACCTGGGCCGCGGCGTCATGAAGATCTCGGCCGTGAAACCCGAGCACCACGTGATCGAAGCGCCGGCCGCCGTGTTCCAGGAACAGGAAGACTTCATCGCCGCCTTCAAGCGCGGCGAGCTGGACCGGGATGTCGTTGTGGTCGTCCGCTTCCAGGGGCCGTCGGCCAACGGCATGCCGGAGCTGCACAACCTGTCGCCGTCGATCTCGGTGCTGCTGGACCGCGGCTACAAGGTCGCCCTCGTCACCGACGGCCGCATGTCGGGCGCCTCGGGCAAGACGCCCGCCGCCATCCACGTAACGCCGGAAGCCGCCAAGGGCGGGCCCCTGGCCTATGTCCAGGACGGCGACGTGATCCGCGTCAACGCCGAAACCGGCGAACTCAAGATCCTGGTGGACGAGGCGGCCCTGCTGTCGCGCACGCCGGCGAACGTCCCGGCGTCCAAGCCGGGCTTTGGTAGGGAACTGTTTGGATGGATGCGGAACGGAGTCGGCGCGGCCGACGCTGGCGCGTCCGTCTTCGCCTAAGGAAGTACTCGGTATGGACGGCAATCACAGCGGGGGTCTCGGCCTCGTCGGCGATATCGGCGGCACCAACGCCCGCTTCGCCCTGGTCGAATTTGACGGTCAGGATCCGCGCCTGATCGAGCCGACCACCTTCAAGGGCGAGGACTACGGCACCGCCGAGGACGCCATCGAGGCCTATCTGCACAAGGTCGGGGTCAAGCACGCCGACCAGGCGGTGGTGGCGGTGGCCGGCCCGATCGACCACGGCCAGGTCCACATGACCAACCTGGACTGGCGGATCTCCGAGGACGGCCTGCGTCGCGCCGGCGGCTTCCGCAGCGCCAAGCTGATCAACGACTTCACCGCACAAGCCCTGGCCGCGCCGCGCCTGTCGCCCAAGGACCTGCGCCAGATCGGTTCGCTGCGGACCTCGGGCGAGGGCGACCTGGCCATCCTGGGTCCGGGCACCGGCTTCGGCGTCGCCGGCCTGGTGCGTCGTCACGGCCAGGAGATCCCGCTGGCCACCGAGGGCGGCCATGTCGCCTTCGCGCCGCTGGACGAGGTCGAGATCGAGGTGCTGCGCGCCTTGACCAAACGCCTGGACGGCGGCCGCGTCTCGGTCGAGCGCATCCTGTCCGGTCCCGGCATGGAAGACCTGCACATCGATCTGGCGGCCGCGGAAGGTCGCAAGGTCGAGGCCCTGGCCGCCAAGCAGATCACCGAGCGCGCGGTCGAGGGCTGCGCCGACAGCCTGGCCACCGTGAACCGCTTCTGCGCGGTGCTGGGCTCGACGGCCGGCGACATCGCCTTGACCCTGGGCGCGCGCGGCGGCGTGTTCATCGCCGGCGGCATTGCGCCCCGGATCATCGACATCCTGGAAAAGAGCGCGTTCCGCGAGCGCTTCGACGCCAAGGGGCGCCTGTCGAGCTTCACCCAGGCGATTCCGACCCACGTCATCCTGCACCCGCACACGGCGCTGATCGGCGCGGCGGTGGCGCTGACGCCGGAAGGCCGGGCGGCGGTGGCATAGGGGGCAGCGCTGGCGGCGTCTCCGGAAGAAGCCGGCGTCGCGTCTCAGCGGTGGAGCCAAGGACGGCTTGCCACCCTTAGCTGACGTCAGAATGATCCGCCCGGTGGCGACGGGCGCCGTATCCGGTTTCAGCGCTGGTGCCCCTCCCGACCCATTGCAGACCTAGATGGCCTCCTTCACGATAGGTCCATGGCCGAAGTCATCTATCTCCCGCCTCATGAGCAAATGCCCGAGCTGGGCGACGAGCAGCGATGGTTGACCGTCGATGCTTCCGGTGACGGTCGGTTCTTCGGCACCGGCGGTTCATGGAAAGCAAGCGGCGAATGGGTGGGGTACGGGTCGCTGGCCGAGGACGACATTTCGTTTGAGAAGGCTCTCGCGGCGGCTCAGGCATGGGCCGAGAAGTATCGGGTTCCGACCATCTGGGTTCAGCTAACGCCTTAGGTCTGCTAACCACCCAACGCCGACATTCCTGAGGTCTGTTCTGGAGGGGGCTCGCCATGACAACCCTGTCATGGCTTAGTATCCGCCACGCCGGAGAGAATCGGCGGGTGAGGGACGGAATTGAGCGCCAAGATCACGATCCACGACGTGGCCCGCGAGAGCGGAGTCTCGATCAAGACCGTTTCGCGGGTGCTCAACCGCGAGGCCAACGTCAAGGCCGACACCCGAGACCGGGTGCAGGCGGCCGTGGCGGCGCTGAACTATCGGCCCAACATTTCGGCCCGCAGCCTGGCCGGTTCGAAGGCCTATCTGATCGGCGTGTTCTTCGACAACCCCAGCCCGGGCTACGTCACCGACGTGCAGCTGGGGGCCATCGCGCGATGCCGGCAGGAGGGCTTCCACCTGATCGTCGAGCCGATCGACTCAGGCAGCGACATTCAGGAGCAGGTCGAGCCGATGCTGGCCACGCTGCGGATGGACGGGGTGATCCTGACCCCGCCGCTCAGCGATCATCCGGTGGTGCTGGCGGCGCTGGAGCAGGAGGGCGTGGCCTATGTCCGCATCGCCCCGGGTGGCGATATCGACCGCGCGCCTTGGGTCAGCATGGACGACCGCCTGGCCGCCTATGAGATGACCAAGCACCTGATCGGGCTGGGCCATCGCGACATCGGCTTCATCATCGGCCACCCGGATCACGGCGCCTCGCACCTGCGCCACCAGGGCTTTCTGGACGCCATGCGCGACAGCGGCCTGATCGTCCGCGACGAGCGGGTGGAGCAGGGGTTCTTCTCGTTCCGCTCGGGCTTCGACGCGGCCGAGAAGCTGTTGGGCGGGGCGGACCGTCCGACCGCGATCTTCGCCTCGAACGACGACATGGCCCTGGGGGTCATGGCCGTGGCCAACCGCTTGCGCCTGGACTTGCCGGCCCAGTTGTCGGTCGCGGGCTTCGACGACACGCCCGGCGCCAAGATCACCTGGCCGCAGCTGACCACCGTCCGCCAGCCCATCCACGCCATGGCCGGCGCCGCCGCCGACATGCTGATGCACGGTGTCGAGCGGGAGGAGGGCGCGCCGCCGCCCTCGCGCGTGCTGGACTTCGAACTGGTCGTTCGAGAGTCCACCGGACCGGCCTCCCGCTAGCCAGATCGAGGATGAGTGCTGCCTGTTACCGCAATCATATTGACCTTGACAGCGCTGTCCAATTGGCGCGAGATCGACCCGATCAAGACGGTCGTCCACGAAGGCGGCGTCGGAGGAAACGCCAATGACTTCGCCCGACAGCGCCCGTCGCGTCGCTCCACTCGACGCACGATCACTCCCCTCCAAGCGGACCTGAACCGCTTTCCTTTCGCTCGGCGCGGTTTCCCGCAAGCGCCGCGCCGGGCGCTTTTCTCGACAATCCACATGGTCCGCCTGGGGGGCGGGCGTATCCTGGGAAGAACCATGTCCGCATCCAGCTTCGTCCGCGCGTCAGCCCTGGCCCTGATCCTGGCTGGCGGCCTGGGCGGCGCCGCCTTGGCGCAGGTCCCGGCCGCGACCGCCCATCCGGAAGTCTGGCCCAAGGCGCACAGCCCGGCGACGATCACTGACGCCAGGACCGAGGCCTTCATCACCAAGCTGATGGGCCAGATGACGGTGGAGGAGAAGATCGCCCAGACGATCCAGGCCGACGGCGCCTCGATCACGCCCGAGGAGCTGGCCCACTACCGCCTGGGCTCGGTGCTGGTC
>JAEXJH010000597.1 GCA_023445955.1 Pseudomonadota bacterium | reverse complement strand
CGCCGCCGGGGTTCTTCCCGGCGGTCGATTGGAGAAACGTGATGCTCAACAAGGTTCAACTCATCGGCTTCACCGGCGCCGACGCTGAAATCCGCACCGTCTCGGGCGGCAAGAAGGTCGCTACCCTGCGGGTCGCCACCAACCGCTACACCAAGAAGGACGGCGATCGGAAGGACTACACCACCTGGCACCAGGTGGAGATCTGGAACCAAGGCACCGTCGGCTGGCTGGAAGGCCGCCATCTTCCCAAGGGCTCCAAGGTGTTCGTCGAAGGCGAGATCCGCCACGACCGCTACACCGACCAAAGCGGCCAGGAGCGGTTCTTCTCCAAGGTGGTGGTCGCCACGCCGCAGCACGAGCTGAAGTCTCTCGATCGGCAAGAGGCGGCCGACGAGGACTAGCCTTCGGGCAGGGCCCGTCCGGTCGCCGGGCGGGCCCGCAAAGGCCGTAAAGGCAGGGCGATTTGGGGTGGATTCGGGTGAAGTTGCCCATGGGCAACTTTTCGATCCGAGGCCGCCCTGGCGCGCCCTCCCCTACCCTTCCCTCTCACAAATGAGCATGGTGGCGCCCAAGATGTCCAAGCGCGCGATTCGACAACAGGAGTTCGATCTCTTCATCCCTCGGATGAGCAGCCTGCCGCTGAAAGACCAGCGGGAGGTGATGGAGCGGCCGTTCTTTTCGTTGAGCAAACGCAAGCGCCTGAAGCCTATCGAATACACCAGCCCCGATGGCGAGGTCTGGGTGCATGTCAGCGCCAATCCGGCATTCGGCATCGCCACCATCTGGGACGCGGACATCCTCATCTGGGCGACCTCGCGGATCAACCAGATGCGCGAGCAGGGCGTCAACGACCTGCCGCGCACCCTGCACACCACCAGCTACGACCTCTTGAAGGCGATCAAGCGCGACACCGGGGGCAAGGGCTACAAGGAGCTGCAGGCGGCGCTGCAGCGTCTCGAAGCGACCACGATACAGACCTCGATCCGCGGCTCGAAGCGCAACACCAAGGCGCAGTTCGGCTGGCTCGACGAGTGGGTGCTGGAATCAGATCCGGTGACCGGCGCGCCCAAGGGGCTCAGCCTGACCCTGTCCAACTGGGTCTATGAGGGGGTGATCAAGGATCGCTCCTTGCTGACCCTGCATCCGGACTATTTCGCCCTGGCCGGCGGGGTCGAGCGGGCCATCTATCGGATCGCCCGCAAGCACGCCGGCGACCAACCCGGCGGGTGGACCTGTCGGGTGAGCGTGCTGCACGACAAGACCGGTAGTGAGAGCCCGCTCAAGCAGTTCAACTACCTGCTCAAGCGGATCGTCGCCGCCAATGATCTGCCGGAATACGACCTCAGCTTCGTCAACACGGCCGACAATTCCCAGGCCATCCATTTCGTGCGGCGGGACGCCGCCGAGCGCGCCGCCATCAAGGCCGATCTTGAGCGACTTGCCGCCGATTCGGCCCGTCGTGAGCGCGAGGACGCCCGGGCCTTGCAGGTCGATGCGATGTTTGAAAAGCGTAAGGTTCCGCCCTCGGGGGATCGGTGACCTTTTCCACGGGGGATCAATGACTGCCTTGCCGGGGGATCGGTGACCTTACTCTCGGGGTTTCGATGACCGGCCGATTTGAAAACCCCTTGTGGGGACTGGCTTTTCCGACCCTCTCGCGGCGCCTAACTCTGTCTAACCTTATCCCTAAGATATCTTCTAACGGGGTGTGGCGGACAGGCTGGCTTGCCATCGCCTTGAACCAAGAGGGTTCAGGCTCGGCGCGCTGTTAACCCTTTCTTCATTGTATCCGACCGAAAACTTGGCAAATTCCAGACATGATGTCGGATATTTGCAAAGGAGGCGGACCATGGCGAAGCAAGCCCTAACTGAAAGCACCGCTTCCGGCCCCGTCCTGCTCGCCGCCATGTCGGCGCTCAGCGACCGGGCGCATGACGTCATCACGCGACTTCGCGCCACGGTGTTTGCGCCGGGTGAGCAGAAGATCGTCGACCTGCGGTTTACGGTCACCAAGGCGGCCGAGATGGTCGGGCGAACCTCTGAAGCCATTCGTCAAGCCGAAGCCGATGGACGTCTCCCCGCCCCGCGCTTGAGCGCGACCGGCCGCCGGGAAGGCTACAGCTTGTCCGAGGTCAACCATATGCGTGACGTCTTCGGCACGCGCCCTCGGCGCGGGCCTGAAGATCCGCCCATCGTCCTGGCGGTGCAGAACTTCAAGGGCGGCGTCGGCAAGAGCACGCTGACCTGCCACGTCGCCCAGTTCCTGGCGTTGAAGGGTTATCGGGTGGCGGTGATCGACTGCGACAGCCAAGCGAGCACCACGACGATCTTCGGCTTCAACCCTGACATCGACATCGACGATGAGGAGACCCTCCTCCCCTTCTTCCGCCACGGCGGCGAACCGGACCTGAAGTATGCCCTGCGGTCTACCGCCTGGCCGGGCATCGATCTGGTGCCTGCGAACCTGGGGCTCTACCAGGCCGAATACGAAGCCGCGGCACGGCTTCGCGGCAATCCGGACGCGCTCGACCGTCTGCGTCGCGGCGTGGAAAGTATGGCCGGGGACTACGACGTGGTCCTACTGGATCCGCCGCCAGCGCTGGGCATGCTTTCGCTGGCCGTGCTGCGCGCCGCCAATGCGCTGCTCATCCCGACGCCGCCCTCGACCGTCGACTTCGCCTCGACGGCGCACTTCCTGCGGATGATCGTCGAAACGCTCGAGGTGATGCAGAACCACCTGGGCGCCCGCGGCTACCATTTCCTGCGCGTCGTCGCGACCAAGGTCGATGAGGGCAAGAGCGCTCACACGCAAATCCGGGACATGATGGAGGCGGTGTTCGGCGCCGACATGCTGTCGGCCTCGCTGCTCGACTCGGCCGAAATCGACAACGCCAACGTCCAGCTGCGCACCGTCTATGAGCTCAGCGGTCCGACGACCAAGACCTATGAGCGCTGCCGCAACAATCTGGATCGCCTGAATGGCGAGATCGAACTTCTTATACGCAAAGCCTGGCCGAGCCATCGGCCTGAGCTTCGCCGGCTTGGACTCGGGTAGGGGAGGGCGGTCATGGCATCCACAACAGGCAAAAACCGCTCGATCCTCGCGGGCTTGGTGGCTCCGGTCACTGAAACCCCGACCGTTGAACGCGGCGCGCCCGCGACGGAGCGTCTGAGCACCCGCCTGACCGGGCTGGCGCGGGTGACGTCCGGGGACGTGAAGGAAAAGACCCTCAAGCTCGTCGATCCGGCCCGTTGCCGGATGTGGAGCCGTCATAATCGCCGCTACGATTTGCTCAACGAGGCCTCCTGCGCCGATCTGCTGGAGAGCTTGCGCTCCCAGGGCGAACAGGAGTTTCCCGCGATCGTGCGGCGGGTCGAGGACGACCCGGCCTTCGACTACGAGGTCATCAGTGGCGCGCGCCGGCATTGGTCGGTCAGCTACCTGCGCAATGTCGAGCATCGCGAGATCCGCTACCTGATCGAGGAGCGTGAGCTCACCGACGAGCAGGCATTCCGCCTAGCCGACGTCGAGAACCGCGCCCGTCAGGACATCAGCGACTACGAGCGCGCGCTCGACTACCGCCATGCGGTCGAGACCTTCTATGGCGGTGTCGCGCAGCGCATGGCCGAACGGCTGGAAGTGCCCAAGGCGTGGCTTTCGCGCTTCCTGGACCTCGGCAAGCTGCCGACCGACGTCGTCGAAGCTTTCGGTGATCCGCGCCAGCTGAAGGAGCGCCATGCCCGGACGCTGAAACCCCTGCTGGCTGACGACGCTTCGCGTCCCAAGGTGATGGCGGAAGCCAAGCGTCTGGCCGGCGTGCAGGCGGCCGCTGTGGCGAGCGGGAAGGGGCTGCTTGACCCCGCCAAGGTCGTGACCCTGCTCGTCAAGGCGTCCGCAGCGCCGGCGTCGACCAAAAAGCCGACCGCCAAGGGCGTGATGAACGTGACGAACGACGCCGGCGCGACCCTGTTCACCCTGGCGCGCAAGGGGGCCAAGCGGGTCGTGCTCGAACTGTCGCTGGACGCCGAGGCGAGCAACGCGGACTTCCAGGCCGCCTTCGCCCGCGAGCTCGATCGGGTCCGTCCGAAGGCCTAGTTGCCCATGGGCAACTTCCTGTTTTCCACACTCGTGGACCACGCCTCCTAGCGAAGTTTCCCGACAAGTTGCCCATGGGCAACTTGCCCCGTTTGTCGGGGTATCAGTGACCGGCAAGCCGCCCGTTAAGCCCACAATCGCCGGGCATGAGCCACATCGTGGCCGCAAGCCCTGCCGAGCCTTCGGCTCGTTTTGGCTGCGCCGGT
This sequence comes from Pseudomonadota bacterium, assembly GCA_023445955.1. GTDB lineage: Bacteria > Pseudomonadota > Alphaproteobacteria > Caulobacterales > Caulobacteraceae > Caulobacter. Next base: position 22,490 of record JAEXJH010000597.1, on the reverse strand, counting down.
TCCACCCAATGCTTCTGTCCGCCATAGCCCCGTGCTGGAAGCCCTTGGCCTGCGTCCTGGGCGGCGGGGCCGCGCTCATCAGCGCGCTGTCGATGGCTACGGCTGGGGGCGCTCGCCCGCTGCTCTTGTGGAACCGGACGGCCAGTGAACCGGAGGGGCTCTATCTGCGGCAGGCCGCGCCGGTGAGGGTCGGCGTGCTGGTCGCCTTTCCCGCGCCTGCGGCCGCCTTTCCCTATGCCGACGGGCACATGAGCTACCTGCGCCGGGTCCCGGTTTTGAAGTCCGTCGCCGCCGTGTCCGGCGACCAAGTCTGCACGGATGACGGCCGGTTGGTGATCAATGGGCAGGTGCGTGCCTCCATACTGCAGCAGGATCGCCGTGGCGCCGTGTTGCCGCGTTGGACCGGCTGCCGCCGGCTTCGCGACGGCGAGGTTTTCGTCTTCTCCGACCGCATCCCCAACAGCTTCGACAGTCGCTACTTCGGCCCGGTGAGCCGCGCCGACATCGTCGGTGTGTTCCGGCCGGTGACCCTGTCGCTTCCCTTCCTTGGAGAACGTTGATGGACCCGGCAGCCCTGGCGGGATTGTGCCTGCTGCTGGCGCGCGGACAGAGCGCCCAACCCATGCCCGCGGGCGTCAATTGCCCGCCTCCCGCGCCCGCTTCCGCGGCGATTGCGCCGCCGTTGACGCGGAGCGGTCTGGGTCGCCTCGTGGCCGGTCCTGACGCACGCGAAGCGATCACCCGGGTCGCCTTCGCCGAAGCCGGCAATCAGGGCGACAGCGGCCTGGCCGCCGTCGTCTACACGATCCTCAACCGGGTCCAGGACGGGCGCTGGGGCGCCACGGTCGAGGCCGTGGTCAATGCCCGCGGCCAGTTCGAGCCGGTGATGCGAGCTGGCGGTGACTGGCGTCGCCTGCCGGCCTCCAAGGTCGCGCAACGCGCCCGGATCGAGACTATCCTCAACCTCGCACTGGAAGGCCGGTTGCCGGACCTGACGAACGGCGCGCGCTTCTTCCAGAACCCGCAGATCGTCGCGGATCGCGCCAGTCGGGGCGAGGTGTCTGAGGGCTTGGTCAACTTCGGGGGCACGGGTCCCTCGGCGGTGATTGGCGCACACAGCTTCTATGTCGAAGCGCGGTCCGCTGGGGGCAGGGGATCTCGCACGATGGCCGCAACCTCCACCCCTCGCGGATCGTCGTCCGCCGCCGCTTGGCAGGCGGCTGGCGGCGCTATTTTCGTCGGCGACAACCGGGCGGACGCAGCGAGAGACACGGCGGCCGATGCGGCGGCGCGTGAAGCAGGGCAGGGGGCGTTGCAGGCCACCAAAGTCGCCGACCCGGGCCGCTCGATCTTCGTGGAAGGACCCGGCCTTGCGGCCGGCGCCGAGCGATGATCAAGCGGCGCGCCAGGCCTGATCGAGGTCCGCGTAGTCGGGGTCGAGATCGCTCGGCGTCAGGGGGTCAGCGTCTTCCTGCGCGAGGGCTGTCTCGGCCATCAGATCGAAATCGGGGAGGCGGTCGCCGGCAGCTTGAAGGGCGCTTTCAGCGTCCTCATCCAGGTCACCGCCCGGGCGCAAGGGCAGGGGCACATTGCCTAGGAGTTCGCGCACCGTCAGGCGGTCGCGGACGCGCTCGACACGCCGATCAAGGATGTCGACCAGGCGGGCGAGCAGCTCGTCGTCTCCGGCAAAGTGGGCGTCGCCGGCTTCCGCCAGCAGGGCGCCGCCGATGATGATTTTGCCGCGCGTTTCGCGTCTGCGCTTGTTGATCGACCACAGGGCCTCGAGCCGCTCCACGCGGGCTTTCAGGACGTGGAAGCGCTTGGCGTCGTCCTCGATATCTTCGAGCGGGGTGACGTGCCGCTGCTTGTGGATTCCGTCCTGGCCGGCCTCTCGAAGCGCGGTCTCCAGTTCCGCCAAACGATCGATGAGGGCGGCTTCTTCGTCGGTCCTTTTCGCCCGTTCGCGGTCGCTTGAACGGGCCGCCCAGAGCTCGCGTTTGCGGGCGAGCTGGGCGGGCGAGCGGGGTTTGTACTTGGAGGGGCGGGCGTTCCTGCGGCGCTTGTCGACCTTGGCCATGACGCGGCCTTTCATTGAAGAAAAAGCACGAAACGGCGTAATCCTGCCACTAAAGCGCAAATCGGTCTATGCCGGGGTTCATCGTAATTCGTCACAAGGGCGCAGTTACGGGTTGGATGTGCTGCGCCCACCAACCCTGCGGTCAGGCCTCGCCCGACACCCTCAAGGCTCTTCGTCTCCACGATCCGAAGAAACCCTCGAGCCAAGGGCGATGCCCTTAGCGATCCCGGCAGGGGCCGTAGCGACGAGGCCGGAGGAGGGCGCATGGCGCAGTACAGACTAGAGGTGCAGACTATCCAAAGGTCGGCCGGCCGGTCCGCCGTCGCGGCGGCCGCCTATCGCTCGGGCGACCGCCTGATCGACGAGCGCCTGGCGATGGAGTTCGACTTCGGGGCCAAGGGCGACATCGAGTACGCGGCCATCATGGCGCCGAGCGACGCCCCGGCCGCTTTCGGGGATCGTCAGACGCTATGGAACGCGGCCGAGGCGGCCGAGAAGCGCAAGGACGCCGTGCCCGCGAGGGAGCTGTTGGTCTCGCTGCCGCACGAGCTGGATTTCGTCCAGCGGCGGGCGTTGGTGGAGGCGTTCGTCGCCGAGCAGCTGGTCGCGCGCGGGATGGTCGCCGACGTGGCGATGCACCGGCCTGGTCAGGCCGGCGACGAGCGCAATTTCCACGCCCACATCCTGGTGACGACCCGGTCGGTGACGCCGGCCGGATTCGGCAAAAAGCCGTCCGAGTGGTGGAGCCCGAAGGCAGTCCGCCAATGGCGGTCGGCGTGGGCGGAAATCCAGAACGAACACCTGCGTCGACATCTTGGTCCCGACGCGCCGCAGGTCTCGCATTTGTCCCTGGCCGAGCAGGGTTCGGACCGGGAGCCCGGGGTGCATTTGGGGCCGACGGCGAGCGCTCTGGAGCGCAAGGACATCGCCTCGGAGCGAGGGCAGCAGAACCGCGACACCGACGCCCACAACGCCAAGCGCAAAGAGCTGCGGACGGACTTCCAAGCGACGGCGGATCGGCTGGTGCGCGAGGCGCCGGTGATCGCCGTGCCGGTCGCGAAACTGACCACGGAGGCCGAGCAGATGCGCGCGCGGATGGTCGCGGAGCGGGACCGCTGGACGGCCGAACGGTCGGCGCTTGTCTTGCCGAAGATAGACAGCGTGCGTGGGGTGGAGCGCGAGCTCTTGCAGCCCGCCCGTACCGCGCTGACGGCAGCGAAACTTCGGCTGCGGCAGACGGAACAGCGGGTCCCCCGCGTCCGTCAGAGGCGGCTCGCCTTGGTGCAGTGGATCCGCAATCCGGCGCGGATGATCTGGGCCAAGCACGCTGAGCTTAACGCCATTTCCCGGGCGCGTGCGGCGGCGCGGCGGGCGCAGATCGATGTGCAGGTGCGAGCCGCCTGGATCGCCTCGCCGGCGGGTCAGGCCTATGTCGCCGGGCGTCGCGGACCGCAGCTGGAGCGGGCCGGCGATGTGGCGCGTCAACGGCGCACGCTCGAGCGCAAGATCAAGCGGATCGACAAACGGATCGAGGGCGCCACGCGGGCCTACAATGACCTGCGGGTCGCCCAGGCGCTCGGCCAGAAGGAGCTGCAGGTTCCGTCCCGCTTGCCCGACGAAACCCGGTTCATCCGCGAGGTCGGCGGGCCCGCCCGGGCCGCCTTGATGCGCTATCCGGCGCAGGCTCGGGCGTTGGCCGTCGAGCGCGTCAATCGTTCCATGGGCCAGACCATCGGCCGCGGCATCCTGCCAGGTCGATGAGGTTCCCATGACGACCGCCCAGCGTCTCCTCCTCGTCTTGCCGATCGCGGTCTTGGCGATCCTGCTCGGCCTCGGTTGGGCGACCCAACAGGCGGCGCACGGTCTGCACTACGCGGCCGCTTTAGGGGCGGGCTGGGCGGACCTCGGCCCGGTCCGTCTCTATCGGCCTTGGGCCTTCGCCGAATGGTATCTGGCGTTGCAGCCGCGCTACCCACGGCTGTTCGATGGCGCCGGGCTGGCAGGGCTCGCGGTGGCGATGGTTCCGATCCTTTTCACGGCGCTCGCGACCCGCGGCTCGGGGCGCGCGCCCAAGGCGTTTGGCCGTGACGCCTGGGCGGATTTGGCGGACGTCGCGCGGGCCAAACTGTTCGGCCAAGGCGGTCAGATCCGGGGCCGGGTGCTGGGCCGGTTCAAGGGCCGCTATCTGACCTACGGCGGCCCGGAGCACGCGATCATCGTCGGCGCCTCGCGCAGCGGTAAGGGCGCGGGCCATGTGGTGCCGACCCTGGTGGCCTGGCCGGAGAGCGCCTTCGTCTACGACCGCAAGGGCGAGCTTTGGCACATCACGGCCGATCATCGGAAGACGTTCAGCCACGTCTTCTACTTCGCCCCGACCGATCCCAACACGGTGCGCTGGAATCCGCTGTTCGAGGTCCGCAAGGGCCCGATGGAAATCGCCGACATCCAGAATGTGGTCGGCATCCTGGTCGACCCGCTCGGGCGCAAGGCCGGCGACCTGAACTTCTGGGACCAGAGCGCCACCGACTTCTTCACGGCGGTGATCCTGCATGTGCTCTATAGCGAGCCAGACGAGCGCAAGAACCTCGCACAGGTCCGCCGGCTGCTGATCGACATCGAGCCGACGCTACACGCCATGCTGCACACCCAGCATCGCCATCAGCCCGACTATCACGCGGAAGATGGCTTGGCCCGCGACGCCGACGGGGCGCCCATCCCAGAGACCCATCCCGAGGTGCGGCTGGGGGCCACAGCGCTCGCCGGGATGGACGAGCGGGTCAAATCCAATGTGCTGGCGACCTGCCGGGCCTCGCTGTCGCTATGGGCCGATCCCCTGGTCGAATACGCCACCAGCTGGTCGGATTTCTCGATCGGCGACCTGGTGTGCGCCGAGGCGCCGGTGACCTTCTACCTGATCACCCCGCAGGCCCATGCCGACCGCTTGGCCTTTCTGGTGCGGGTGTTCATCCGCCAGAGCGTGAACAGCCTGATGGAGCACGAGCACTACGACAGCCGGCGGCGGCGCAAGCGTCATCGGCTGCTGCTGCTGCTGGACGAGTTTCCCAAGCTCGGCAGTCTGCCGTTCCTGGAGAACGCCATGGGGGAGATGGCCGGCTACGGGATCACCGCCCACCTGGTCTGCCAGAGCTTCAACGACGTGTTCTCCAAGTACGGAGACAAAACGCCGTTATTCGACAACATGCACATCACCGCGACCTTCGCGACGTCGGAGCCGACCAGCATCGAGAAGGTCACGCGCCGCGCCGGCAAGGCGCTGGAGATGCGGGAGAGTTACAGCGACCCGCGCAGCCTGTTCGGGCGGGCGCATCGGTCGACGTCGCAGTCAGAGCAGCAGCGCTACATCCTGTCGGAGGAGGATGTGCGCGGGCTGGATGACCGCAAGCAGTTCTTGTTCGTCAACAACACCAAGCCGATCCTGGCTGACAAGATCCGCTACTACGAAGAGCCGTTCTTCAAGGCGCGCACCGGCGACTACTTCCACGGCGTGCCGGCGGCCTATGAGCAGCGGCCGGGCGCGGCCGATCTGCCCGGACCCGCCAGCATCGACTGGCGCGGCGTGAGGGCCGTCTGCGCCCCGCCAGAAGGCTTCGCCGGCGTTCGGGTCCCCAAGCCCCACTACAGCGGCGCTGAGGGCCCTCCAGAGGCCGCTGACGCCCCAGGGGCGGTGTTGGCGTCCGACTACCTCACCTTGGCCCCTGTGGCGGCGCTGCGGGCCGATGACGACGACGGCAGCCTATGACCCTTCCTTGTTCCGTGAGCACCCCATGACCGAACTCCATCCTGTTGTTCTCGACCGTAAGGTCGCCGCGCTACGCCAGGCCATGGGACCGGTGATCGCCGCCGCCCTCGCCGACCGCATGGTGGTCGAGGTGATGGTCAATCCCGACGGCAAGATCTGGATCGACCGGATCGGGGAGGGGCGCTCTTGGACAGGCGAGCTGCTAGCGGCGGCTGACGCCGACCGGATCCTGCGCCTCTTGGCCGATCACGCGGGGGAGGTAGTGACCCGCGACCGGCCGCGGGTGAGCGCGACCCTGCCGGAGACCGGCGAGCGTTTCCAGGGCGCCTTCATGCCCGTCGTGGCGCGGCCGGCGTTCGCCATCCGCAAGCGGCCCGAGGTGGTGTTCACCCTCACCGACTATGTCGAGGGCGGCATGATGAGCGCGAGCCAGGCCGATACGATCCGGGCCGCGGCCGAGGCGCGCCAAAACCTTCTCATCGTGGGCGGCACCGGGTCGGGCAAGACAACCTTGGCCAACGCGATCCTGGCCGAGCCGGCCTTTGCGGGCGATCGGGTAGTCCTGATCGAAGACACCGCCGAACTGCAGTGCTCGGCCGCCGACCAGATTCAAATGCTGACCAAGCGCACGGACCCGGCGGTGACCATGAGCGACCTGGTGCGCGACACGCTGCGGCTTCGGCCCGACCGCATCGTCATCGGCGAGGTGCGCGACGGCTCGGCGCTGGATCTCTTGAAGGCGTGGAATACCGGTCACCCGGGCGGGTTGGCGACTTTGCACGCCAACAGCGCGGCGGAAGGCCTCAGTCGCTTAGAAGACCTGATCGGCGAGGTGACGCAGCGGATTCCGCACCGGGCTATCGGTCAGGCGATCGACCTTGTGATCCATATTGCGCGCACGCCGGGCGGCCGTCGGGTGTCGGAGCTGATGCGGGTGACGGGGTGGGGCGAGGGCGGCTACGTCGTCCAGGCCGCCTAGCGTTCAGGTCGAGAAGGCCGCCTCGACCGCTTGGTGGGCGGCCAGGATTTCAGCGCGAGAGGCCCGGGTCACGCCAACGTCTTCGGCAAAGCGCGGCCAATCGGCCACGGCGGCGCGAACCTCATCGATGATGGCGTCGATCAGGCGGTCGGAGAGGCTGTGGCGACGACCCAAGGCGTGAACCTGCGCGCGGGTGGGGTTGCGGCCTTCGCCCTCGACGTCGAGGTAGTGCTCGCCGCCGGGGCCTGCCGAATAGGTCAGGTCATAGGCCGGCGCGAGCCGCCATTGGCCTTGCGCATCCATCAGGTAGCTGTGCTGCCGGGTATGGTCGTCCCGGTTGCTGGCCAGCACGTTGAAGACCATGCGCCGGAACGCGGCCTGCAGATCCTCGGCGTGCCGGGTAATAGCGACGGTGGCGCGCAGGAAGAGGTCGTAGCTTGCGGGCGTGCGCCAGGGCGCTTCGACGGCGCCGCTTAGGGAGACCATGTGGAGTCGCTGGCCGGGACGCGGCCGGTCGAACCGGCGGGTCGCAAAATAGCCGGGGCCGGTCTTGGACGGGAGCAGCCGGTAGGGCGCCATGTCGAGGCCGGCGGTCAGGGCCATGGCGGCATAGGCGGCTTCGATCGGCCCGATGTCGGGCGGGTCGTTGGTCGCGGCGAACTTGACGATCCAGGCCTCGTGGCCCGGGGCGGTCTCGCCCTCCGAGATCGAAATCCGTCCCTCGGCATCGAAGCCGACGTGGACCTTGGGCCGCGCGCCGCCTGAGCCGCCGGCCAGGGCTGCCAAGGTGTCGGCAAGCTCGCCGTCGTGACCGGTCAGGATCGCGGTGGACTCTGCGGCCAGGGCGTCAAGGTCAAGGCTCGCCACCTCCGGCGGCGGTGCGGTCGCCGGCCGATAGGTCAGGGCGCCGCGGCCATGGTCGCCGACCAGCGCCAGGCGGTCGAGCGGACTCAAGGTCTCGATGCTGACGCCGAGCTTGCTCAGGCGTCGCCGCATGACGAGATAGCCCCAGCCTTCCGGTAAGCTGTCGGCGAGAAAGCCGTGCAAGCCCTCGAAGTCGCGGCCGCGTGCGGGGTGCAGCCCGGGTTCCGGCGGGTAGAGCAGGGCCGAAACCGGCACGGGCGCCGCGATGAGTTCCGGAGACCATTCCAGTTGCGCCAGGCCGCCGGCCATGGCCAGGCGGCCGACGGGCAGGGCGGCCTGATCGTCGTCAAAGGCCAGACTGGCGGCCAGCGGGGTTCCCGGCGCAAGTTTCATGGGGTGGGCGGCCTGGGCGAGCGTGAGCGGGGCGCCCGTACCCGCCGCGTCGGGACGCGCGCGGCCTGCTGCGCCAGGAGGGCGTCGAGGCTGCTGGCCGCGGGCAGGGGAAAGAGAGCGCCCAGAGCCTCCTCGCAGCGCAGGGCGACGGCGGCCTTGACCATGTCCTCCAGCGAAGCCTGTCCCTCGGTCTCCAGCCGCCGCCATGTCCGGTAGGCGACGCCGGCGCGCTGGGCGGCTTCGAGCTGAGGCCAGCCCAAGGCGACGCGGCGCGCTTTGATGCGGCCGGCGAGCTCATGCAGGATTTCGGAGGGTGTCTGTAACACTGTCCGTATATGGCCAATTGTTCGGGAAAATTCAAGATAATTGTCCAAATACAGCGCTTGTTCCGGCCGCAATGATGCGGGTCCGCAGCGTTAGAACGGGCACCTCTCGGCTCATGTAGGATGTGAGGGGAGGGCGTCCTCGCCCTAGCCCGCGTCATCGTCGTCGGGAATTTTGAGGCCGTAATCGGCCTTGAGCATATCGACGATGCGCACCAGCGCCCGATGAATGCTCAGCTCGTTCGCGCCGAACTTGTAATGCCCGGTTATGAGCGTTTCGGGCTCCAGGTCATCTGTCCGGGTCTTGCGCTTCTCTTCCTGACCATTGCGAATGTAGGTGACGGGATAGCGAAAGGCGCGACCCTCGCCCTCCCAAACGCCCCATGCGCTGTAGTTCTGAATGTTGGCGTTGAAGCACTCCGATCCGATGATCGCCTCCATCCGAACCAAGATGTCCCGGATCGGTCCCACCTTGGCGCGGGTGCGTTGAACGTAGCGATAGCCTTCAATCGCCCGCTGGACGTCATCAAGCTGTAGGGCGAACCAGTCATGGTCGGCGCTGGCTTTGCGCTTCTGTTCGGCTACGAAATCAGCGGGGACATCTTCCAGGGCCAAGGCCGCCAAAGTGTTGAAGGCGGCGATCTCATCGGAGACGAAGCTGACGACGTCTTCCCAGGATTGGTGGTATTCATGCGCCTCTTTGAGGATCGCCGCCTTGTGCTCGAGCGCCAATCCGAAGTCGAGGTTGCCAAACGCGCGGTAAGCCGTCGTCTCCGCATCAATCATGTATTGCTGCATGTCGCTGTCGCCGGGCCATTCGGTGCTGGCGACGCGCTTGATCTCGGTGAGGATCTGAGGGGGAATTTCGTCGGCCATAAAGCTGCAATCTCAATTTAATGTCACAGGCTGGCTAGGGCCGCCAAGGAGCTACCGCGGATGAGGGCCAGCGGGGTTAGTCGCTGCCATCCTCCCCCCGCTATTTTGGCTTGAATCCAAAACGCACGCCCTCGCCCAGCAGGCGGAGGATGCCATCCGCGTCCTCGCTCAGCGGGTTAGGCAAGACGTCAATCCGCGTTGCACTCGACGTCGCCGGATTAGCGACGTAGATCACGACATAACGCTGACCTGACCGAGGGCGCGCCGCCTCCCGCGCGGCGCGAACTTCAGACTCACCCATTTCGAATTGGCACCGATCGCCCTGGCTTGATTTGACCTCGATGAGCCAGGTCCGACGGTCATGGGTCAGCTCAAAGTCGTAACCGAGGTCGTCCGACCAAGCCTTGCCCTTGTGCAGGGCGCCGAAGCGCGAGACCCACGCCTTGTCGATGTCCTGATTGCGGAAGCGGTCTTTAAGCCAGTGGTAGACAACGAGTTCTCCGAGGCGACCAATCATGTCCTTCTTGGCCTGCGGGGTCCGATCCGGCCCAGGCGGCGCGTCGCGTGGGGTGCGGTTGGACGGAGCCTTGTTCGTTCGCTTTGCGAGTTGTTCCAGTTCGGTTGGCGTAGTTAGTCGCGCCGACTTGACCCGCTTGGAAAGCCGAGCGGCAATCTCGGCCGAGATCTCTGTCCAGTTTGCATGTTCAGGATCGACATCCCGATCATTGACGCGAACAGAGCGTGCTTTCGCTGCGCGCTCCTCCGCCTCGCGCAAGGCTTCTTTGGCGGCAGCGTCGATCGCGTCCGAACCGATACCCAGCGTGTCCACATCGAGCGTCGGATCCATGCCGTCGGGCCAGATGCCGAGCTTTATGCACCAGGTGATCAGTGTCGCCTCATCCATCGGCTTGAAGTCGACGGCGCCGGCGGTATCGAGCTTGGCGCGAATATGTTGTTCGGCCGCCTTCGCCTCGCGCCAATAGTCGGGGATGCTTGAGGCGGGCCCCTTCCACCACGCCCGCACGACGGGCGTCGCCGCAGACGCGAAGCTGCTAATCGCCGGCAGGTTCAGGGATCGCACATCGGCGAGCTCAGGCAGTTTATGCGGGTTGGCGCCGATCGTCGGCGCTCCCGCACTTTCCAGCCACCGCGCAACATGGTCCTCCAGCATGGCTTCCGGTACGAAATGATAGAGCGTGAGCCAGGCGGGTTCCGGCTTGATTGATCTTAAGCCGTCACGGCGCTGGGCATAGTCGGGAGCGGGCACGAAACCGGCGAGGGCTGGCGCGGCTGCGTTGCGAAGCGCCTCCAAAATGGCCGTTTCGTGCTCGACGATATAGTTCAGGAGCTGCGAGGCGTGGACGGCTGGATAAGTCAGTGGTTCGCTTCCCGTCGCTGCGAGGCTCTCGTTGAACCGTGCAAAATCAAGGTCGAGAAGCTCGCGGAACTGCGCTGCGGATTGCGCTTGTCGGCACGCCTTGAGCAATGCATCGGCATCCGTCGCAGCGGCGGTAATGAGGGGCAACAGCTCGGCAAGTAGACGCGCGGGATCTGCGCCGTGCTCCGCCTCAAGCCGATCGCAGTCGCTCAGAGCGTCCTGCCCCGAACCATAGTGGATGGCGGCACGGATCCACGGCATCGGAAGATCGACGCGCTCCCCGACGAGATGCTGGACCGCATCTACGGCCCCGTCTTCGAGCTGTAGGGTGCGGCCCAGTCGAGCGATCACGCCCTCATCAAGACCGAGTTCGTTGATGTCTTCGCCGCCGGCGGCGAGCTCGTGAGCGAGGAGACGCATGCCGTTAGCGACAGGGGAGAGATCGATCGCCTCGCAGATCGCCGGCAGGCAGAGCTGTAGGCCGTTCCAAGTGAGCGGGTTTCCAACCCGGGTAACAACTAGGGTCGGTCTGCCCGAGCGCCGGAACACATAGGCCGGTCGGTCGCCGGGGGCCGAAATCCGCTGGTCGTTGATCTCAAAGGACACGTCCTCCGCGGCCACGAGGGCGATATTGCTCAGGCGTTCCAGAACGAGTCCCCTGTCTGACGGGAGCTGGCCGGCGTCGGTGCCGCGCAGCCCCTCCATCGCCACTGCAAGCATCAGGCGAAGCCAAGGGCATTGAGTGATGGCCGTTTCGCTGACCTCAATGTTGTCGAGCGCTACGTCGTCAATCTTCACCTCGTAGCGCATCGCCGACAGTCGGCTGATCTTCTTCCCGAATAGGGCTTCTGCCGCCGCACCCACCCGCGCGCGGTCGGCGCCCTTAATATCGAGGAGGAGACCATCGATCGAGGCGACGAGGCTCGGTGCAAGATCGTCGTCGCTATCTCGGACGTAGACCGGCGCCGTCGGCTTGGCTGGGATCGTGACGGCAAGATCGGCGCGCCGACGGACCAGGATTGGCATATCGTTCGCTGCCTTCGCCGTGGCCTGCGGATCCGCCGCGTGCTTATCCGCGATCACCTTCCAAGTCGTATTGTAGAGGTTGGCGAGCTGCTGCTCATAGTGGGGGCGAACCGTGCCGGCGGCATATTGAGCCGCGAGGAAGCGGGCTTGTTCGATGGCGGTCGCCGGATCGTTCAAGACTCGTAGTTGGCCATACTTTCGCAAATTCTTGAGCGCGTCGGGCTGTCGACGTTCGATGATCCTGCCGATCGTGACCGCCACTTGCCGAAGATAGAAGGGGAAGCGCTCGTTGCTGGAGACCCAGACGTCCGAAGGCCGGTAGAAGCGGCGCACCGGCCCTTCGGGTGACGGGTCGTCCGCGGGCAACCATGCGCTGCTGCGAATGAAGGCGCCTGCAGGCGTCGACCATTCATATTGGTCGCTGGAATAGTGCTCATGACGAAGTTCGCCTTGGAGCAGCTCCCTTCCAGCGCCCGCGAGCCACTCGATCACTAGGCCGGCGTAGATCTCGCGGCAGTCGGAGGAAAAGCGTTCGTGGTCGCTTTGGCCGGGGAGGTGCCACAGCGTGCTCGCGAACTTGTAGTTCGTGGAATAGGCGTGGCTCAGGCTTTCTTTATTGAACGTGCTGACGTCGCGCTTCCAGTCTTCGATTGCGGCGTCGCTGAGCCCCAGCTTCCTCGCGAAGTCGAAGCTGGTGACCTCATAGGACCGGGTCAGGGGCATAGTCGGCAAGGGCAGGGCGCGCAGGCCAGCGCCGACCCCCAATCCGAGCAGAAATTCGGCCCATAGCGATGCCTGACCCTTGAAGGCCCGGTGGCTCGTCGGCGCTAGCAGACGCTTTCGATAAGAGACAAAGTCGGCGACGTCGGGCGGCGCGGCGCTGAAGAGCGCGCTAAGACGCCTGCCGAGGCGCTCCTCGGGCCACGTTTCCGAGAAGACGGCCTCAGTCGCGTGGATCATCCCATCGGCCGTTGGAACGAGCAGGCGATAGGTGGAATCGACTTTGATCGACCGGGTGGCCTGGGCGCGCCGCCAGATCGCGAAGGCCCAACGTAGCCCCGCCAGGGACTCCTCGACTGAGGCGCCCGCATTGACCACTTGAGAGATGCGCGTGAGGACCGTCTCACCATCGTAGGCCGAGACCAGACCGCGCTCGAGGAATTCGCGTGCCGCGCGAAGTTCGCTGTGCCACGGCAGCGTGTTGGCGGCGAAGGCGAAGTGAGCCGCCAGGGGGGCGGGCACGCGGAGCTGCTCAAGCGGGATTTCCGCATTTTCGCCCGACGGTCGCGCCGCGGGCGGGAAGAAGAGAGAGGGCTCGATCTGTTCGCCCTTGCGCCGCCGACGCCGAACGGGGGAAAGCGCCCCGTCGCTTTGGACGTCGTTGCGGCCAGCACGAACGGTCCCGTCGTCACACAGGATGACGGCCAGGCCGGCGAGCATTCCCGGCCCCTCCCTCATGAATGAGGGCAGATCGCGATAGAAAGCCGTCCACTGGCTTGTCGCGGGACGTTTTCCGGCGCGAAGGGTCGCGGCGATCTTTTCCGTAATCCGAGCGCACTCGATGGGCGCCAGTCGCTCGCGAAATGTGTCTGGCGCGTGCTGCCGAAGGAACGGCGTTAGCCGGCCGATCCGCTCAGGCCTGAGCTCGGGCAAGAGCGGCGCAATCGGCGGAGAGATGGCCGCGCCGTGCTTCGCGATCGCCGAGAGGTCGAAGGTCGGGGATGCGTCGAAGGTGGCGCGCACTTCCTTAGGGCGTCGCCAACCGATCGATGGCAAACCGCCCAATGTGACGGCGCACGGGATCACAGGCGTAGATTCGAATGCATGGCCGCCGAGACGCGCAATCTCCGCGGCGGAGAGCGCGGCCAAATCTAGCCGCTCGCCGAGGCTCTTCGCGGCGCTGAGGCTAGACGGATTTGTCCAGACCAGGAGATCAACGGATGCCTTCGCCCGAGCGATCGCCGTCAGGACAGGGTGGCTGCGTCCAGCGTCGAGGTGCGCCAACCAATGCACAGTAGCGGCGGCCAGTGTGACCGCCTGCGTGAGGAGGAGGCGGTTAAGCGGGACACCGGCGTCGAGGGCCTTGCGGTTCGAGGCCGGGAAGAAGCTGCCGTGAAGATGCCCCTGCAAGGGTGCTGTGGCGCCTTCCCCCATTGGCAGGAAGGTATAGAGGCGAGGCGACGAAATCTCGTGTTCAAGGGGCACGGCCAAGCCCACCTCACCAACGCCCGACCAGTCCTTCCAACTGCTGTGGAGCTGCTTGGCTTTGACGCCGTCATCAACGGCCTGCTGCATGAGCGCCTCAGGCGCCTGGTCGCGGACCAACAGCCAGTGCGCGCCATTCAGCGTCACAACCGACGCCGCAACCGGGGCAGACTTGATCGGCTCTTCATGCCGCTCGAGCGTGAACGCCGAGGAGACCTCGCCGGCCCGACTGCGCACCTTGGCGCCTAGGGTCTCGAGACGATCAAGAAAGAGGAGCAAGGGTGCGGAATCGTCGTCCAGCGCCGCCACCTCATCCCGCGCCGTCTGCAGCGAGTCCGCGTCCCTCAGAGGGAGCCGAATAACGGACGAGAACCCGCGTGCGGCATAGTCGGCGATGATGTCTGGCTGCGTGCTGAGCGCGATCGGCAGGAAGAACATCGGAAGGTCCGACTGCGCGAAGGCCAGGATGGTCGGGTGGTCTATCCGGGATTCCAGATCTTCCGGCCGGGCGAAGGTGAAGCAGTAGCCCTTGAACGTGGCTGCGCCGATTGCCTCGAGCGCCTGAGAGTAAATCTCGGGCGCATCGCAGACATGGCTCACGCTGCGAAAGCCGAGCCCCTTATTTCCAATGGATTCCCCGGGCGGCTTGCTCGACATGCCAATGCGCGACAGCGCGACCACATTGTCGTGCCCAAACGGCTTTCCGAAATTCGCGACATAGAGCGTGCCGAATTCGCCCTCGTCGTCGACCAGGAGCACCTCAATCTTGCCGTCGTGCCGGCCGCGCTCGTGGACGTCGTTGGCATTCTGGACGAGTTCGATAAGAAACCGGCCGTGATAGTCGGCCGCCGTGTGCTCGGCGACGCTCTTGTTTTGGGCATAGACGTCGTCGAGATAAACACCTGTGCTTAAGTTGATCGTCCCGGCGAACGCCTGAAGTTTCCCTTCCGCAATGCGACCGATCTGATCGGCGGGCGTCGAAGTCTCGTTTTGCTCGGCCGCCACGACGGCAGACGTAAGATCAACCGCGATGGTCAAGCCGCCCCCAGAACATATTTGTCCCACCTACTGATATCCCGCGACTATTCGTGAGCATAGGGTCGGCGCGCGCTAGCGACCTGACTGAGCCGGCGCTTGGGCATGCCTCGGGACCAGCGATGGTTTGCCGCGCATACCGCGCCCGAGCCGCTCGGTCCCGCCGCTTGGCCAGCGGCTCCTACGGGTCCGCCCCTGACGGGCGCCCTCAGGCGCCGCCGGCCGCTCGACGGCGCGTCCCGCCCGGCCTGCAGCCAGGCTCCTTGCGGCCTTCATTTTTGTTCCCTTAGGACCCGCCTCCCAGCATCTCAGCTCGACGAGCAAGGGCTTGGGCGCTGGGGGCGTCGGCCGCTGTCGTTGGCGGGCGAAGGCCTTTGCCGTTCAGGTCCGCATAGTCGGTCGTAAGCAAGCGGTCCGCCACGACGACCGATCGGGTATCGGCGTCGATGGTGATGAGGCCGCAGTCGAACAGCGTGTGGATGTCGGCGCGCAACAGCAAGCCGTTGTCTGTCCTGTTCGTCAGGGGCCCGAGATAGGGTACGATGTGCGCGGCTTCGAGGACGTCCTTCACGTCACAGCCCGTGATCGCGCATCGACCTTGATAGGCTCGCAGAAGCCCGTCGCGAAATGCGCGCTGGCCTCTTCGACGGGTGATCTCCCGAGAAATGCGGTCTCGGGCATCTTCGATCCCCTTGGGATCAAAAGGTTCATCGTCTGACGCCTCGGCTGGGATCAAGGCTCCCGGCCGCGACTCGGACGCCTGCGTGAAGGCCGCCGCTTGCTCGGCGCTAATCGGGTCACCGCTGGCCTGCGCCGCGAGCTGACTTTCTGAAAGGATGGTCCGTGTCGTTGGCTCATCGACGATGAAGGCCACGAGGGGGTCGACGAGCCGCGAAAAGCGGATCGTCGCCATCGGCTGTAGTTTTCCGTTGCCGGAATCCTGGAGCGTCGGAGGGGCCACGATGACGCCTTCGCCAAAGATGACCTTTGGACCGGGGCCCTGCTTCAGCAACCACACCGGATCACCAACCTTGGCCTTCCGCGAGGCGCGTAGGCGCCATGGCTCGTCGACGAAGCCCTGCCTGTCCAGGATGTCGATCATCCGCAGGATGTTCTCATGCGGCCAACCGGAGGCTTTCCAAGTGAGAAGAAACGCCGACCGCTGGTCTACCGGTGGGTTGTCGACCTGAACTTCGAACCCAAGGTCCTCGAGGGTTTTCATCACTGTTGCGCGGCCGCCCGTAAACTCGGCGGCGGTCAACGGCCCAAGGTCAGGTCGCGCAAAACCATGGGCCGCGCCGAGAATGGCCTTGGAATCATAACGCCGCCCGTTGAAGACGAGCTCGTAGGCGCGCGCTGGCCCAAAGCCATACTTCTCGAGAAATCCTTCGCGCCCGAGCCTATCGAATTCATCGATGGCCTGTAGGACGGCAGATCGGTCACGGATGGCGGATAGCGGCAAGTTCGGTCCTCAAATGAGATCAATTGGACTGCGCGATGGCTCTCTAGCGCCTGCGCCGCAGGAGTTCCTGCTCCGCGTGCCATACGGTGTCGGCGTCCATATCGGTCTGGCGCTGCATCCACTGCAGGTAGTCAATGGGGACCTCAGCCCACGTCTGACCGCGATGCTTGCCGAAGGTCAGCTTCGGCATCGGCCGCGGTTCCTGGGTCCAGGCGACCATTTGCTCAAGAGAGGCGAACTGCGCGAGGTCGGCGACAAGATGCGCCGTCACCCAGGCGTCTGGACCAGCGCGATGCGGCGGCATGGCCAGAGCGGGGTCGAGTGACAGGTTTCGCCAATAACGCAGCACTTGGTTGGAGTGGCGAGGCGCGTCCGGCCAGACATGCATGGCGACCTTGTAGGTGCAGATCCAGGGGATCGGTCCGGTGATCGCCTCGGAGATGAACTGGCGCTCGAAGGCGCAACTGTGCGCGACCAAGGCCGTCGGCGCCGGACCGCTCCAGACGGCGGCGTGTAGATAGTCGGGCGTGCAGACTGGCGTTTCCGGCCGAAAGTCGGCCTCTGAGATGTGATGGACCGCCATGGTCTCCGGCGGTATGCCGCGCAGGGGCCGGTAGAGCCAGGCCTGCGGCGGCTCGACCCGGGCGCCGGCCGCGTCCACGACAACATCGACACGGCCAAACTCGATGATTTCCGCGGGCGGCTCGACGCCGGTCGTTTCAAGATCGATGACGCGCAATCGCATTATGCGGCGGTCGCCGCTTCAGCGCGGGCGACAAGATCCAGCCGAGGCAGATCCAACAGGCCAGGCGTTGGCAGCTCCAGAAGCCGGGCGCCTTTCACCAGCACCGCGAGACCTTGCGCCCGGCTGATGGCGACGTTCAGCCGATTGCGGTTGAACAGGAACTCCGTGCCTCTCGGCGCATCGCCACCGAACGACGTGGCCATAGAAATCAGTACGACTGGCGCCTCCTGACCCTGAAATTTGTCCACCGTGCCGATCCGAGCATTTGCCGGCAGGCTCTTTTTGAGAAGACCGACCTGCATATTGAAGGGGGTGACCACCAGGATGTCATCCAGGGTCATGGGCCGCGCTTCGCCGGTGGCGTCGATCCAGGTTTGGCGCAGCAGCTGACCGATCAGCTGCGCGATTAGCGCCGCCTCAGCGTCCGAGCTTTGGGTGCAGCCCTTGTGATCGAGATCGATCGTGACAACACCCGTCGGCTGAAGCGCAGGATGGAGGTCTCCTTCGAGCACAAGCCTCTGCCGCGCCGTGTTCGGCGCCGAGGTCAGCCGGCCTTCATAGACAGCGGCGGAAATGAACCCGCAGACGTCCGGATGCATGCGCCAGGAGACGTTGAGCAGGACGCCACGCTCCGGCGGAACCGTGGGGTGGTCCTGCATGGTGAAGTCCATGGCCGACAAGCCGGTCTCGCCGGGATGAACGCCCTGGACTGGCTGAGGCAACTGCATCTGATCCCCCACCAGGATCAGGTTTTTCGCCGCGCCGGCCATAGCCAGGAGGTTGCCGAGCGAGACCTGCCCGGCTTCGTCGACGAACAGGTAGTCGAAGCTGTTTGCGGGATGCTTGGCGAGCTCGAAGGCCGTCGCGCCTACCAAAGCAAAGTCCAGCTTCACATCCTCAGACGCCGCCACGGTTATGATGCCGTAGGCCTCGCAGGCAGTCTCCGGCTGGCCGGCTGTGCCCTTCTTCACGCCCCGAAGCGGCTGACCTTCGCTCTGGCAGTATTTGGAGAGGCCGATGAGGAGATTGTTGATCGCCTTGTGCGAGTTTGATGACACCGCTACCCGTTTGCCCTCCCGAAGGAGGGCTGCGATCGCGCGGGCCGTGGTGTAGGTCTTGCCGGTCCCGGGCGGGCCTTGAACGATCAGGCAGCTGCGGTCGAGGTCAGCGATGGCGCGCTGGGTTTCGGCCACCAGGTCGCCGCCCTGCGCCACAACAGCCTCACCCTGTGAACGCCCACGCAGATCGGGCGCCTTGCGCCGCAGCATGTCCAGTACGGCCTTGTCGGTTTCGAAGTCGCCGGCGGCGAGGCGTTTCGCCATCTCCAGCAACCCTCGCTCCATGACGCCCTGGTCAATCAGCTGGCCAGGCGACAGCGACGCCTCTGGCGGGTGGTCGCCTTTGTTGGCGGCGCGCTTGAGGACGATCCGGCCGACATCAACATCGAGCTCCACGATGGAGCCGGCCGGCTCGAGAGTGAGGGCGATACGCGGTCGATCGCCCTCCTTCAGCTTCGTGTCTTGAGGTGGGAAGGCGTAGGTGGCCAGATGGGATCGCTTCTCCATCCCAACGCCCGCCAGGACGAGGCCGCCGAGACTTTCCGCATCCTCGATCAGCTCTTCGTCGGTCCACGTCTGGCGGTCGAAGAGAGCCCACCACTGGGGCTTCTGAGATCGCTGGTGAAACCACAGGAGTTCGGCCACAAGCTCGCGCAAGTCTGGCTCGAGCGCGTCTTGCGCGCGCAGCGCGCGCGCGGCCGCCAGTCGATCCCGCTCGAACTGCGCGCGCTCTTCAGCCTTCGCTGAGACAGGCTTTTCGTCCTCCTGCTCGACCTCAAGTTCATACGAAACGCTGTCGGGTCGCAGCCCTTCCAACCAATTGCGCAGGCGGGCGGTCGAGACAACGTCGTCTTCGTTGTACCGCTCGATCGCGTCGAGAATGGCTTGGTCGCCAAGCTCCCGGTAGCGTTCGTACTCGACGATACTGTCGCCGGCGTTGGTGACTTCGCCGGCGCGGCCGCCCCAATAGATCTTCTCTAGGTCTTTCAGCGAGTAGCTTTCCGTCGAGGCCTGGATTGCGTGCCGGACGACCGCATAGAGGTCGACGAAGCGCTTTTCACGGAGCAGCTGGTCCAGGGCGCCCTCTCGCGTGGCGTACTTCATCGCCAGGCGCTTCAACGCCGTCGTCTCATAGGGCGCGTAGTGATAAATGCGGGCGTCTGGATACCGGGCCAGGTGGCCTTGGAAGAAATCCATCAGGGCTTCGAAAGCGGCCTTTTCGGCGGCGTGGTCGTGCGCCCAAAACGCCTTGAATGCGTCCTTGCCAGGCTCGTTCACCGGTCCCCAGAGACCGTGAAGATACTCCAGGCCTTCCGGATAGAGAGGGTCGCCCTCGATATCATAGAACAGGTCGCCGATCTGGGGCTTGGGCATGATCGCAAACCCCCGGAGCGGTTGAGACGGCAAGACCTCCGCGAAATGAGCGCCGCGAGCGGTGGCGGCCTTTTGCAGACGCGCCTGCGCCACCAGTTTGGCCAGCGTCGGCGCCCCGACGCCCGCGACAGCTCTTTCGGGGGCCAGGGCGGCCAGATCGCCCAGCGTGTGAACGCCGGCAGCCGCCAACTTGATGATTTGATCGGCCCGTATGCCTGCGACAAAGACGGGGCTGTCGGCTGCGCGCCACTCCGCCGTGCAGCGATCGGCAAAATCGCATTGACCGCAGGCGCCGTTCTTCACGGGCGTAGTGGTCTCGGGTTCTCCGACGAAAACCTCGAACTGCCGCATCATCCGGCGCGTAATGTGGCGGGTGTCTTCAAGGCGAAAACGCTCAGGTTCCGGGCTCCCACCCCCATGGATGGCGCCGAACATCGGGCGGTATCCCGTGGCGTCCTCTAGCAGCTCGGCATAGACGCCAAGCTGCAGCAGGTGCTCGGCCTTGGCCTTCCGGGCGAGTTTGGCGTCCTCCGGCTCATAAGCCGGACGCCCGTCCGGACCGTCGACGACGCGAACCAGGAAATCCGGATATCCGATCCAACGGCCGTCGGTGAGCGCCGCCTGATAGATGACCGGCGCGCCGGCCAGCATCGCCGCTTTGGTCAGGGCGACGCGTTCGTCGAGCGATCCGTCTTGAGGGATCTCTATGACCTCGCCGAATTGGGCGCGCAGCCTTTCGACCACGGCCGCCTCGTGCTCAAAACCTTTGGCGCGGATCAGTGTGATCGCATCGTCGGCTCGTTCGGGCGGCTTGACCCCTTGGAGCCAAAGCGCGGTCTGGTGCCGGCAGGCCTGAAACGCGTTCAGGCGTGAAGCGGAAAGCAGTCTGGTCATCCGGCTGCTCCCGCGTTGGCGCGATCGCCGATGTCCGTGCCCGCACTCCGCCCATAGATTTCGCGGTGGACGTCGCCCGCTCGTCGGAAGATCGAATTCATTTTGGTGCCCGCCAACATTTTCTGCCGCCTGTCCGAAAGGCTACGGCGAGTTCCCGACAGATTCGGTCGGGTGGCGAGAAAGGTGGGCCGCCAAGGCGTTCTGCAGCTCGGTGACCATCAGGTCCTGCAGCCTGGAAGGGGCGAGGATTTCGACCTTGTCCTGCCAGGTGAACAGGTGCCATGCGAGCTCAAGCATTCCACTTGCCGTGAAGCTCACCAGGACCGAGCCGTCGGGTTGTTCGGTGACTTGCTGATTGGAATGAAACCGCCAACCCAGCGCGTCCGCCGCGCCATGCGGTTTGATCCGCAGCACCACATCTTCGGCATCGCCGTGAAAGACGCCGAAGGAGCGGCCGGCGAAGGCGGAAAGACTGAAGTTGTCAGGAGCGGGGGCAGGGCAATCCAGCAGGGTCAAGTCGCGGATGCGATCCAGACGCCAAGACTTCGGTTCGTCCGACCCCAGCTCGGCGGCCACGAGATAGTTTGTGCGGCCGAACATCAGGCCGTAGGGCGCCACCTCGCGGAGCCTGCCCGGCGTTGAACCGCCGTCATAGGCGAATTTCAGCCCGCACATCGCCTTGACTGCATGGCGCACGGTGGCCAGCACCGTTTCGTCCTCGAACGGCCGCGGACCGGCCTGGACGGCGTCGGTCTCGGCGTGGAGCAAGGCTTCCATGTCCGGCACAAGCTTGCGCAGCGCCGAGGAACGCATTGAGGCTCGGACCTTCGTTTCGATTGAAGCCAGGGCGGCCGCGCGGTCGTGGTTGCCGCTCGATCGCATCGCCTCGGCTGTCGTGCCCAGTGCGACCAGCTCTTCTGCGGTCGGCGCCTGGAACAGCCCGTCCAGGCCGGAGGTCATGCGGTAGCGCTTGGACGGCGGCTCTTCGATGCATTCAAGTTGTGGGAAGAGCTGCTCTAGCGCATCGCGCATGCGCTCGACCGTGCGCCGGCCGGTGCCGGCGACTTCAGCCATCTCGTCGAGGGTCAGCCCCTCGGCCGACCCGGCGAGAACCCGCGCCAGATGCAAAAGTGACTGTGCTTTTTCATGGCGCATGGCGTCCCCCCAACTTGGACGCGCCGAGCTTACCTGCGGTTGTTCCTTCGTCGAGTCCCGCTCGACCGATTCTGTCGGGTGCCGCCTGCAGGGTGACGCTCATAGGACAGGGAGACAGGACCATGACGTTTGCGCTGACCCAACACGCCGCCGTTCGGACCCAACAGCGGGGGGTTCCGCACCATCTGATCGACGCGCTGATGAGCTACGCCGACTTCGAGGCTCCGGTGGGCGGCGGCTGCACGGTGCTACGGATGACCCGCGAGCGGCTCGACGATCCGGACCTGGCCGATCGCCTCGGTGCCGAACGCGAGCGTCTGCGCGGGCTCAGCATTGTATGGAGTGAGCGGACCGGGGAGATCGTCACGGTGCTGCGCCCCCGGCGGGGCCCGGCGGGTCGTCGCTATCGTCGCGGCGGCCAATAGGCATATGGACGTTTCAGCGACGCATGACCCCAGCCAAGCCTATGAGTCAACCGAACATTAATGGTTCAATTCGACTAGGCCGTCGTCCGCGTATTTGGCTTCGAGCCGCGCTGTCGCATTGATAAGTAGTCGCTTAAAGACATCACGATCGTGACCAGGCCTGGCTGGAACCACACCCGGTGCTGGAGTGCCATCCCAAATGGCGTCCTCGTTGTATGGGAAGGGACGAGGTGCTAGCGCAGTCGCAGCGCGCGTGAGAGCCAGGCCTTCTTCGTCCCGGATGGCATCGCGGTAGACGTGCAAATCTCGCAGGCCGTCTCGTAGGGAAGCACCGTGACGTGACCCCCATTTCTCATCCAGCCATAACGAGAGTCCTGGGTTGATTTGAACCTTGGTTTTGGTGGGTGGCAAGAGGCCGGTGCGCGGAGCTATCAGCCTGCGCAGCGTGCCGGCCGGCCTCT
>JAEXJH010000596.1 GCA_023445955.1 Pseudomonadota bacterium | reverse complement strand
GGGCTTACGCGTCGGCGTACTGATGCCGACGAGAACAAGATGGGTACCGCAGGCGGGCTCGGTAGTCCCTGTGACCGCCTGTCGCGGAGGTTGCGGCCAAGCTTACTCCGCCTCGTCCTCCACCGGCTGGTCGTAGGCGGCCATCATCGCCATGTTCAGGATCTTGGACACCGAGGCCGACAGCGGCGCAATCTGCACCGACTTCGACAGGCCCAGCAGCACCGGCCCGATCACGGTGGCGCCGCCCAGCGACTGCACCAGCTTGGTGGCGATCGAGGCCGAGTGGATGGCCGGCATGATCAGGATGTTGGCGCTGTCGGTCAGGCGCATGAACGGATAGTTGGCGCGCTTTTCCGGATCCAGGGCCAGCTCCGGCGGCATCTCGCCCTCGTATTCGAACTCGACGTCCATCTCGTCGAGCATGGCCACGGCCTCGCGCACCTTCTCCGAGCGCAGGCCCATCGGGTTGCCGAAGGTCGAATAGCTCATGAAGGCCACGCGCGGCTTGAAGCCCAGGCGCTTGACGGCGCGGGCCGCTTCGCAGGCGATCTCGACCAGTTCGTCGGCCTCGGGCAGCTCGGTGACGTTGGTGTCGGCGATGAAGACGGTGCGGCCCTTGGCCAGCACCACCGACATGCCCATGATCCGGCCGCCGGGGGCGGGGTCGACGACGCGCAGCACCTCCTCCAGGGCCTGGTCGAAGCTGCGGGTGACGCCGGTGACCATGCCGTCGGCCTCGCCCAGGGTGACCATCGAGGCGGCGAAGCTGTTGCGGTCCTGGTTGATCAGGCGCTGGACGTCGCGCTTGAGGTACCCCTGGCGCTGCAGGCGGTGATACAGCGCGTCGACATAGTCCGGATTGCGGTCCGACAGGCGCGCGTTGACGATCTCCAGCCCGACGGTCTCGGGATCGAGGCCGACCAGCTTCATGTTCTCGTGCACCAGGTTCTCGCGGCCGCACAGGATGGCCTTGCCGTAGCCGCCGGTCTGGTAGGCGTAGGCGGCGCGGATGACGCTGGGATCCTCGCCTTCTGCGAACACGATGCGCTTGGGGTTGGCCAGCACCGAGCCGCTGATCTTCTGCAGGAAGCCGGCGGTGGGGTCGAGGCGCTGGGCCAGGCTGGCGCGATAGGCGTCCATGTCGGCGATCGGCCGGCGGGCGACGCCGGTGTCCATGGCCGCCTGGGCCACGAACGGCGGCACATACCAGATCAGGCGCGGATCGAAGGCCGACGGGATGATATAGTCCGGGCCGAACTTCAGCTGGCGACCATGATAGGCGGCGGCCACCTCGTCCGGCACGTCCTCGCGGGCCAGCATGGCCAGGGCCTGGGCGCAGGCGATCTTCATCTCGTGATTGACGCGGCGCGCCCGCACGTCCAGCGCCCCGCGGAAGATGTAGGGGAAGCCCAGGACGTTGTTGACCTGGTTGGGATAGTCGCTGCGGCCCGTGCCCATGATCGCGTCCTTGCGGATCGCGTGGACCTCCTCCGGCGTGATCTCCGGATCGGGATTGGCCATGGCGAAGATGACCGGGTTGGGGGCCATCGAGGCGATCATCTCCGGCGTGAAGGCGCCCTTGGCCGACAGGCCCAGCAGCACGTCCGCGCCTTCAACGGCTTCCGCCAGGGTGCGCTTGTCGGTCTTGACCGCGTGGGCGCTCTTCCACTGGTTCATGCCCTCGGTGCGACCCTGGTAGAGGACGCCCTTGCTGTCGACGGCGATGACGTTCTCGGGATGGACGCCCATCGCCTTGATCAGCTCCAGCGAGGCGATGCCGGCCGCGCCCGGGCCGTTCAGCACGACCTTCACGTCCTCGATCTTCTTGCCGGTGATGTGGCAGGCGTTGATCAGGCCGGCGGCGCAGATGATGGCCGTGCCGTGCTGGTCGTCATGGAACACCGGGATGTCGAGCAGGTCCTGCAGCTCGGTCTCGATGCGGAAGCACTCGGGGCTCTTGATGTCTTCCAGATTGATGCCGCCGAAGGTGATCCCGATGTTCTTGACCACCGTGATGATCTCGTCGGGGTCCTTGGAGCTGACCAGGATGTCGATGCTGTCGACGTCGCCGAAGCGCTTGAAGAGGACGGCCTTGCCTTCCATCACCGGCTTGGAGGCCAGCGCGCCCAGGTCGCCCAGGCCCAGGATCGCGGTGCCGTTCGAGATGACGGCGACCATGTTGCCCTTGGAGGTGTATTCGTAGGCCGCGTCCGGATCGGCGGCGATGGCGTGCACGGGAACGGCGACGCCGGGCGAGTAGGCCAGCGACAGGTCGCGCTGGGTCGCCATCGGCTTGGTCGGGGTCACCTCCAGCTTGCCCGGCTGGGGGTAACGGTGGAAGGCCAAGGCCTCCTCATCCGTGAAGGTCTTGCGTTCCGCGTCGCTCATCCGGCGTTTCCCATTCCTGCTGCGCAAGTCGAAGAAGGGGCGCGCCGATCGATGCGAACACGCCCTTATGTGCGCTCACCGTAGCGACGGGTGCGGAGCGTCACAACCGGGGACGGACGCGAAAATCCCAGCAAACGCTTGTTGGGATTGGCCTTGCGTCAACCTCGCTGACCTATCGGAAGGTCGCGCGAGGTTGACCGCATGGGGCGGAATGGGCGATTTGCGTCGGGTAGATTTCATACCGGAGCGTCTTTTGTCCCAGCCCGTGAAGATCGCGATCGCCGGCGCCAACGGCCGCATGGGCCAGGCCGTGGGCAAAGCCCTGGAAGGCCGCGCCGACGCCGCTGTCACCGCGCGCTTCGAGCGTCCGGGCTTCGAGGGCGGCGAGCTGGTCTCGCGCGACGAGGCCCTGAGCGCGGCTGAAGCGGTGATCGACTTCACCCTGCCGGAAGCCTCCGTCCTCCTGGCCGAAGAGGCCGCCGCCAAGGGCGGACCGGCCCTGATCATCGGCTCGACCGGATTCTCGGATGAACAGCTGGCGCGTATCGACGCGGCCGCGACCAAGATCGCCATCGTCCGCTCGGGCAACTACTCGCTGGGCGTCAACATGCTGATGGGCCTGGTGCGCCA
>JAEXJH010000595.1 GCA_023445955.1 Pseudomonadota bacterium | reverse complement strand
TATGCGGAGAAGCCCCCTCAGTCGCTCCGCGACAGCTCCCCCAGAGGGGGTGCAGAATAGGGCCCTCACCGCGCCCGGATCTTCTTCACCACGCCCGAAAAATTCAGCATCGGCCCGGTCCCGGTCGAGATCAGCCCGCGGATGAACAGCAGCGACCCGCCAGCCTTGATCACCTCGCCGGTCGAGGTCACCAGATCACCCGGCCTGGCCGGCCCGATGAACTCACCGTTGAGGCTGACGGTCACCGCGCGGCTGTCGGCCAGGGCCTTCCAGCCGATCGCGAACAGCGAATAGTCGGCGAAGGTCATCATGCAGCCGCCGTGCATGAAGCCGCCGCCGTTCATGTGCTTGGTCTCGGCGCGGAAGGCGGCGGTGATCCGCCCGTCCTCGGCTTCCTGGAAGTAGAACGGCCCCGACTGGTCCTCGAACGGGTCCATGCCCGACCAGGTGCGCCAGCCGGCCCACTCGCCGGTCTCCACCAGGCGCGGCCCGCTCCAGATGTCGTTTCCGCCGTCCATGGCGTCTCCCCTTCGTTCTTCTTATCGCTGTTCAGCTAGAAGGCTGAGACGATCCGCGCAAGGCGCCGGTCTCGCCTCTGCTGACAATCCATGGCATGGGAGCGCCCATGACCTCCCCGATCCAAGACACGATCCTGTCCCTGCTGGCGCCCCTGGCCGAGGGCAAGTCGATCGACCCGATGAACGTCGCCAAGGCGGTCCAGCCCGAGCGCTGGCAGCAGATCCTGGGCCACGTGCGCACCAACGCCATCGAGCTGGCCCGCGAGGGCAAGGTGGTGATCCTGCGCCACAACAAGCCGGTGAACCCCGAGAAATTCCGGGGCGTCTACCGCATCCGCACCCGTCTGGAAGGCGACCCGACCAGCTTCGAGGAAGCGCCGGACGCCGAGATCGACGGCGACGAAGACTAGTCACGCTTGGCATCGCGCGAAGGACGCCTAAATCCCCGCCGATGCCGCTCGATACGCTCCTTTCCGACATCGCCGCCTGCCGGGCGTGCGCGCCGTATCTGCCGCACGTTCCCCGGCCGGTGACGCGGGTGTGCGCGGAGACCCGCATCCTGATCGCCGGCCAGGCGCCGGGACGGCTGGTCCACGAGACCGGCCTGCCGTTCAACGACCCGTCCGGCAATCGCCTGCGCCAGTGGATGGGCGTCGACCGCGAGACCTTCTACGGCCGGCCCGAGATCGGCGTGGCGGCCATGGCCTTCTGCTTTCCGGGCACCAATCCCAAGGGCGGCGACTATCCGCCGCCGCCGCGCTGCGCGGCGATGTGGCGGCCGCAGCTGTTGGCGCAGCTGCCGAACGTCGAGCTGACCCTGCTGGTCGGCAGCTACGCCCAGGACTGGGCGCTGCCGGGGCGGACCAGCAAGACCATGACCGAGACCATCGCCCGCTGGCGCGAATTCGGACCCAACGTCCTGCCCATTCCGCATCCATCGTGGCGCAACACCGCCTGGCTGAAGCGCAATCCCTGGTTCGAGGCGGAGGTCGTCCCCTATCTTCGCCAGCGTGTCGCTGAGATCCTGAACCGATGAATCGCCGCGCCCTGATCCTGACCGCGTCCGCCGCCGTGCTGAGCGCCTGTGCGCCGCTGCGGCAGGGACCGGGTTTGGGGCCGCTGGGCTTTCGCGGCCCGCGGATCGAGGCCGACGCCTTCGTCAGCTTCGACGGCGCGCGCCTGGGCCTGATGCGCTGGCTGCCGGCCACGGAGCCTGAGTGGGTTGTGGTCGGGCTGCACGGCATGAACGACTATTCCAACGCCTTCCACTTGGCGGGGGACTGGTGGGCGGGGCGGGGGATCGCGACCTACGCCCTCGATGTGCGAGGCTTTGGCCGCTCGCCCGAGCGCGGCGTCTGGGCGCCGGCCGACCTCGTCCTGGACGATGTCCGCGCCCTGATCACGGCGGTGCGCGAGCGGCACCCGAACGCCAAGGTCGCCCTGGCCGGAGTCAGCATGGGCGGGGCGCTGGCGATCAGCGCCATGGCCTCGGACAACCCGCCGCCGGTCGACAAGCTGATGCTGTTCGCGCCCGCCGTCTGGGGCTGGTCGAACCAGCCGCTGCCCAACCGCCTCAGCCTCTGGATCACCGCCCACACCACCGGCAGCTGGGTGGTCAAGCCGCCGGACTGGCTGGTGCGCAACGTCATGGCCTCCGACAACATCGACGAGCTGCGCCGGATGGGTCGTGATCCGCTGATGATCTGGGGCGCGCGGTCCGACACCATCTACGGCCTGGTCGGCCTGATGGAGCGGGCCTGGAAGTCGACGGGGGCCATCAACGTCCCGGTGGCCTGGTTCTACGGCGCCAAGGACCAGATCATTCCGCGCGAGCCGACGGTCGAGGCGGTAGGCCGCCTGAAGCCGGGCGCGAAGACCGCCTACTACGCCCAGGGCCATCACCTGCTGCTGGTCGATCGGCAGGCCGCCAACGTCTGGGGCGACGCCGAGGCGTTCCTGCGCGACGCCCCCGGACCCTGGCCGCCGTCGGGCGCTTCGGCCATTCCGGCCAGCGTGGCGGCGATGACAGCGTTGGACCCGCCGAAGACCAAGAAACGCTAGATGTCGCAAGGTCAGTCTTCGGGGTTGTGAGGCGCGGCGAGGGGGCGTACACCGCCGCCACGTTCATTCTAGCTGACGCGAGACCGACGGCATGACCTTGTTCGATTCCCCCGATTTCGAGGGACACGAAGGCGTCCACGCTTTCTTCGATGAAAAAACTGGTCTGAAGTCGATTATCGCGATCCACTCGACCGCGCGCGGCCCGGCCGCCGGCGGTTGCCGCATGTGGGACTACTCCAGCAGCGACGCCGCCCTGACGGATGCCCTGCGCCTGTCGCGCGGCATGTCGTACAAGAACGCGATGGCCGAGCTCGACCTGGGCGGCGGCAAGGCCGTGATCATCGGGGACAGCCGCAGCCAGAAGACGCCGGAGCTGTTCGAAGCCTTCGGCCGCGCCGTCGACAGCCTGGGCGGCCGCTACTGGACCGCCGAGGACGTCGGCGTCTCGCCGTCGGACCTGGAAAGCACCCGCAAGACCACCCGTTTCGTCGCCGGCCTGGAAGGCCACGCGGCCGCCTCGGGCGATCCGTCGCCGGTCACCGCCGAGGGCGTGTTCCGCGGCGTCCGTCTTTGCGTCGAGCGCGCCTTGGGCCGCGACCTGAAGGGCGTGCGCGTCGCCATCCAGGGCGTCGGCCACGTCGGCGCCTACCTGGCCGAGAAGCTGCACGCCGCCGGCGCGGAGCTGATCATCGCCGACGTCAACCAGACCGCCCTGAACGAAGTCGCCGCCAAGACGGGCGCCCAGACCGTGCCGACCGACGCCATCTTCGACGTCGAGGCCGATGTCTTCGCGCCTTGCGCCCTGGGCGGCGCGATCTCGGCCGCGACCCTGCCGCGTCTGAAGGTCAAGGTCATCGCCGGCGGCGCCAACAATCAGCTGGCCGACGCCATGATCGGCCAGACCGTGTTCGACCGCGGCATCCTCTACGCGCCGGACTACGTCATCAACGGCGGCGGCATCATCAACGTGGCCGCTGAGATCCGCGGCCTGGAAGCCGGCGCCGCGTTCGACGGCGCCTGGGTGGCCACCAAGCTGGACCGCCTGGCCCAGACCTTGGCCGAGGTCATCGACCAGTCGATCAGCGAGAAGCGTCCGGCCAACCTGGTCGCCGACGAGATCGCCCGCGCCCGTATCGCGGCGGCGCGCGGCTAAAGACAGCTTCGCGCGTTCTCCATGGGAGGGATCCCATGGAGGCGTCGATGTCCCACCTAGATGATCTGAAGGAGCAGCTGGGCGAGGTCGTCGCCGCCCAGGACTTCGACTCGGCCGTACGGTTGCGAGCCGAGATCGACTCCATCCAGCACAGCGCCAAGGTGCGCGGCGTCGAGGACGGCCCGCAGGCGGCCTATTTCCGCAAGCGGCGCGACGAAGAGGGCTTCAAGCCGCTCGGTTCCGGCCGCTGATCGCCGCGCCGGCGTCCTTGTCCAGCGACAGGTAGACCGGCAGGGCCAGCAGGGTCACCAGACCGACTGCCAAGAACGGGAAGACGAAGCGGTCGGGCGTCAGCGCCACGCCATCCGGGCCCCGCGCCAGGTGCAGCATCATGCCGCCGAAGCTGACACCTAACGCCAGGCCAACCTGCTGGGTCACCGCCGCCAGGGTCGAAGCCGCCGCCGTCGAGGTTTCCGGCACGTCGGCATAGGCGATGGTGTTGGCGGCGATGAACTGGATGGCGCGGAAGAGTCCGCCGACTGTCAGGACTCCCATCATCAGCCAGATCGGCGTGGCCGCGCGGAAGAAGGCGGGCGCGGTGCTGAACAGCGCCGTCAGCACGACGAACACCGCCAGGGCGGAGCGGAAGCCGATCCGCCGCAGCAAGACCGCGCCAACCGGTCGGGCGATCAGGATGCCAAAGCCCGTGGCGATGGTGACCAGGCTGGCCCGTAGCGGACTCCAACCCAGGGCGACCTGCAGCAGCAGCGGCATCAGGAACGGCGCCGCCCCGATGCCCAGCCGCACCAGCGTCCCGCCGACCAGGCTGGCGCGATAGGTCGGATAGCGCAGCAGGGTCAGGTCCAGGATCGGCCGGCCGGTGCGCTTGGCGATGCGCAGATAGATCCAGCCGCAGGCGACCGACACCGTCAGCAGGGTGATCTGCGCCCAGGGCGCCAGCAGGTTCACGCCCGCCGTCTCGGCCACGACCACCAGGCCGCTGACCGCCAGGGCCGACAGGATGAAGCCGGGGGTGTCGAAGCGGCCGAGGTCACGGCGCGGCTCGCTCCTGGGCACGAAGCGCAGCACGGCGACCACGCCCAGCAGGCCGACGGGCAGGTTGATGTAGAAGATCCACGGCCAGTCGGCGACGCTGAGCACCAGGCCCGCGATCGGCGGGCCGATCAGCGGGCCGACCAGGGCGGGCATGGTGAACCAGCCCATGGCGGTCAGCAGCTTGTCCTTGGGCGTGGCCCCGACCACGATCAGCCGCGCCACCGGCGTCATCATCGCCCCGCCGATCCCCTGCAGGATCCGCGACGCCACCAGGGCCTCCAGGCTGCGCGACAGGCCGCACAGGGCCGAGCCCAGCAGGAAGACGACCATGGCGCTGAGGAACACCCGCCGCGCGCCGAACCGTTCGGCCGCCCAGCCGCTGGCCGGCGTGAACACCGCCAAGGCGAGAATGTAGGAGGTGAGGGCCAGCTTCAGGTGGATCGGATCGACCGCGAAGGCCCGCGACAGCGTCGGCAGGGCGGTCGACAACGCCGTGGAGTCGATGAACTCCATCAGCAGCGCGCTGGCCACGGCGATCGAGATCAGGCGCGTCGCGAGCGGCGAAGAGGCGGACTCTGCAGGTTGATCAGGCACGAGGGCGCTTTACGCCCATGGGCCGCGAGGGTCCAGACGTGCGTTCGTCACATCCTTGCAGATCGGAAACAGGCGGCCCTAGCGGTGGCTGCGCACCGAGATGCTGACGCCGACGACCGTGTCCTTGTTGGAGTAGTCGATCGAGTTGAGCTTGCGGCGCGTGGCGCTGAGCGAGATCAGGCTGTCGCCCTTGCGATAGCCCAGGCCGATCTGGCGGCTGCCGAAGCGGGCCATCTTCTCTTCGCTGTAGCCGGCGTTGCGCCAGCCGCCGATCGTGTCGCGGATCAGGCTGACGCCATAGGCCTTGCCCGAGCTGGCGGCGTACAGCATCCAGCGGCCGCGGCGCAGGTCCTCGGCCGAGGCCGACGCCTTGGACATCAGGTTCGAGGCGTTCAGCGTCAGGCGCTTGACCATGCCCGATTGCAGGCCCATCGGCGTGAAGGGCAGGGGCTCGTCGTCCACTCGCGCCTGCAGGATCTTGCCGATGGGGCGCTGGTGTTCGACCCGCGTAAGGGCCAGCACGGGACGGCGCGGCGTCGGGGCCTCGGCCAGGATGCGGGCGGTGGGGCGCGCGGGCTCGATCCGCGCC
>JAEXJH010000594.1 GCA_023445955.1 Pseudomonadota bacterium | reverse complement strand
CGGCCATGCCGACCAGGCTGTGGAAGGCGGCGACCAGCTGCGGCATCGAGGTCATGGCGACCTTGCGGGCGATGATCGCCCCGACCGCGCCCCCGACGGCGACGCCGCCCAGGATCAGGCCCAGGGTCACGACGTCCAGCGCGCCCTGGCTCCACAAGGTGGCCAGGGTGGTGCCGACGGCGATGGCCATGCCGATCATGCCGTTACGGTTGCCCGTCTGGCTGGTCACGGGACTGGACAGGCCACGCAGCGCGAGGATGAACAGCACCCCCGAGACGATGTAGAGAATGGCGGCGAGATTGGCGTTCATGGTGTGATTTCCCCCTGCTCTCGCGGCCTACTTCGACTTCTTCTTGTACATCGCCAGCATGCGCTGGGTGACAAGGAAGCCGCCGAAGATGTTGACCGCCGCGAAGGCCGCGGCGATCGCGCCGGCCCCCTTGGAGATCCAGGTCGAACCGGCGACGGCGCCGCCGGCCAGGTCGCTATTGGCGCCGTGGGCCGCGGCGGCCAGCAGGGCGCCGACGATGATCACCGACGAAATGGCGTTGGTCACGGCCATCAGCGGCGTGTGCAGCGCGGGCGTCACGCTCCAGACGACGTAGTAGCCCACGAAGATGGCGAGCACGAAGATCGCCAGACGGAACACGGTGGGGTCGACGGCTTCCATGGGAGCCTCCCTTCTGTTGCTGTGCGCTTAGGCGGTCTTCAGGTTCGGATGGACGATCGCGCCGCCACGCGTCACGACGGCGGCTTGCAGGATCTCGTCCTCGAAGTTGGGCTCGAACGCGCCTTCCTTCGTCGTGAACAGGGTCGCCAGGGCCACCAGGTTGCGCGAATAGAGCGCGCTGGCGTCGGTGGCGATGCGGCCGGGCAGGTTGGCGTGGCCGAGGATCTTGGCGCCGTTGGCGGTCAGGACCGTCTCGTTCAGCTTGGCGCCCTCGACATTGCCGCCCTGCTCGATGGCCAGGTCGACCAGGATCGAGCCGGCCTTCATTGACGTCACCTGGGCGGCGCTGACCAGCTTGGGCGCGGCGCGGCCCGGGATCAGGGCCGTGGTGATGACGATGTCCTGCTTGGCGATGTGCGAGGAAACCAGCTCGGCCTGCTTGGCCTGGTATTCCTTGGACATTTCCTTGGCGTAGCCGCCGGCGGTCTGGGCGTTCTTGAACTCGTCGTCCTCGACGGCCAGGAACTTGGCGCCCAGCGACTCGACCTGCTCCTTGGTGGCCGGACGCACGTCGGTGGCGGTGACCACCGCGCCCAGGCGGCGGGCCGTGGCGATGGCCTGCAGGCCCGCGACGCCCACGCCCATGATGAAGACCTTGGCCGCGGCGACGGTGCCGGCGGCGGTCATCATCATCGGCAGGGCCTTGCCGTAGGCCTCGGCGCCCTCGATCACGGCGCGATAGCCGGCGAGGTTGGCTTGCGAGGACAGCATGTCCATCACCTGCGCGCGGGTGATGCGCGGGATGAATTCCATGGCGATCGCGGTCGCTCCGGCCTTGGCCAGGGCGTCCAGCGTTTCCTTGTCCTGATAGGGGTTGAGGGCGGCGGCGACGATGGCCCCGCTCTTCAGGGCCGCGATCTCGGCGGCGTCAGGCGCGCGCACCTTGAACAGGACGTCGGCGTCCTTCAGGGCGTCTTTCGCGGTCGTGGCGATCTTGGCGCCGGCGGCCTCGTAGTCGGCGTCCGGATAGGACGCGGCCGTCCCCGCCCCCGCCTGCACCACCACCGAGAAACCGGCCGCGGCCAGCTTCTTGACGGTTTCAGGCGTGGCCGCGACCCGCGTTTCGTTCGCGCGGGTCTCTTTCGTGACGGCGATAACGGCCATCGGCATACCCCTCCCCAGAGCGCTGTTTGCTCAGCAGCATGAGGCGCTCTGTAGGGGATAGTCTTGCCTCTTGTCGAGGCAGAAGACGCATCTCAGGGAGAAAATATGCCGATGTCTACCGGTGTCAGTGGGCCGAGGCAGGCTTCTCGCGGAGGAAGAAGATGCCCGCCGCCAGCAGCACGACGGCGGCGATAGCGCTACCGATGAAGCCGGTCGGGGTGCAGAACAGCAGGGTGATGAACAGCAGCAGGGTGGCGATGCCCAGCGAGCCCCACTTGGTCATGTGGTTGAACGCCGCGAAGGTCGCGGCCTGTTCGTGGATGTCCATCTCACCGCGGTGATAGTCGCCGGCCATGTGTCGTCCTTGGAAGCAAAGGGAGAATACCGAGCCCGCCCGATACAACGGAGGCGCTTAAGGCTCAAGCGGGCGAATTGCCCCACGACTCCGTAAGGAACCGGGTGCGCACCGCATCGACAGCCTGATCGACCGTGATGTCCGCGATTCGACCTTCCCCGCCGTCCAGGCGTGAGAGCCAGCGGGAATAGGCCGGCACCGGCGCGGTGCCCATCAGGCCGATGCAGGGCGTGCCGACCGAGGCCGCCACGTTCAGCGCGCCCGAGTCGTTGCCCAGGAACCCCGCCGACAGCGCGATCAGGGCGGCGGACCTGTCCAGCGTCAGGTCGCAGGCCACGACATTGCCGGGCAGGTCGCCGATCGCGGCCTGGGCGGCTTCGGCCTCGTGCGGGCCGCCGACCCAGAACACCGTGCCGAACAGGTCCGAGAGCTGGGCGGCCGTCTGCGCGAACCGCTCGGCCGGCCAGGTGCGGGCCGGTTCGCTGGCGCCGACGCCCAGGGTCAGCCAGGGACCCGGCTTGTCGGCGTACCTGGCCTTCACCGCCTCCAAAGCCGCCGGATCCAGCTTCAGCTCCGGCTCGCGGCTGTCGACCACCAGGCCGTGGGCGTCCTCGAAGGCCGCCAGCTTGTCGAGCCGATGGGCGGGACGCATGGACTTCGGCAGGAACGGCCCCGTGGTCAGGAAGCTCTCCTGGCCGTGCCCCAGGCCGAAACCCCGACGCTCGGGCACGCCGGCCAGGAAGGCGGCGATGGCGGGGCGGTCGATCTTTTCCAGGATCCAGACGGCGCGCGGCTTTTCGGCCTTGCACAGGCGGTAGAAGTCGATGACCTCGCGCACACCCTTCAGCTTGCCCTTGTAGTGCGGGGCATACAGCACCCGCGCGACGCTGGGCTCGACGGTCAGGACCTCGGCCGCCCGGCTGGACGGCCGCGCGACCAGAACGACCTGGCCTTCTGGCGTCGTCGCCGCGATCGCCCGGATCGTCGGCAGGTGCCACATCAGATCGCCGATCCCCCGATCCGGCGCATAGACGAGAACGGGGCCGGACGCCGCGCTCAGGACCAGTTCGCCAACAGTCCACGGAGCCCGGCCACGAAGGCCAGGGGCTGGTCGATCATCACGTGATGATCGGCGTCGGGCAGCGGGAGCAGCAGCACGTCCTTGGGCATTTGCGCCAACATATAGTCCAAAGTTTCGGCGTGCATCAGGTTCGATCGCTCGCCCCACATCAGGGCGGCCGGACAGGCGATCTGGGGCAGAAGCTGCCCAAGATCGGGCATCCGGAAATTGTGCCAGAGGTCCGGATCGAACTTCCAGGTCCAGCCGCCCTCGACCGCCTTCAGCGAGCGTCGGGCGATGTAGTCGGCGATGTAGAGATTCTCGCACGGCTGCGGCGGGGCCAGGCGGAAGCGGGCCAGGCCCTCCTCCATCGTGGCGTAGACGCGATTGCCCTGACCCGAGCGCGGCGGCGGGCCTTTCCAGCGCTTTTCGGGCGGCTGGATGCTGCTGTCGACCATGATGGCTCCGCGCAGGCGCTCGGGATGGCGCGCTGCGCAGTAGAGCGTCGGGAAACCGCCGAAAGAATGGCCGACCACGATCGGCTTCACGCCACTAGCCTCGAGGCCAGCGGCCTCGACGGCGGCGAAGATCTCGGCCGCGAAAAGTTCGGCGCTGTAGGCCTCGCGCCAGTCGCTGTCGCCCATGCCCGACCAAGAAATCGCCGCCACCCGCCAGTCCTTGGCGAAGAACGGCGCGATGAAGCTCCACCAGTCGGCATGGGCGCCGTTGCCGTGCAGGAACAGCAAGCCCGGCTTGCCGACCTCGCCCCAGGTCAGGAGCTCGATGTTCGCGCCCTCGACGGCCAGGGTCGAGCGCTCGGGCGCGTGGGCGATGGCGGCGTCGAACCAGGCCGGAGCCGGCGGCGGTTCGCCGTCGAAGGGTCCGAGCAGGGACGCAGGCGCGGTCTGATCGTCAGCCATCGGCGCCCTCCTTGAAAGCCAGTTCGCCTGGACGCGGCTTGCGCGGGCTCAGCGCCTTGAAGACGCCGGTGCCGGTGATCAGCGTCCGATCGCCGGCCCAGATGCGGCCGCGCACGGTGAACAGCAGGTCCTCCTCGCCGATCAGCTCGCCCTCGCCTTCCACCCAGTCGCCCAGCTTGGCGCCCGAGAGGAAGTCGCACATCAGCCGCACCGTGACCCAGCTGTAGGACTTCTGCAGCGAGATGATCCGGCCCCAGGCCATGTCGGCGAAGCTCATCAGCATGCCGCCGTGGCAGTTG
>JAEXJH010000593.1 GCA_023445955.1 Pseudomonadota bacterium | reverse complement strand
GCCCACGCCATCACCAAGGTGAGCATGCCGATATTGGCGCCGACGTCGGCCACGACCATGCCCGGCTGGACCAGGCGGCGCAGCACGTCGCCGGTGCCGGGCTCCAGGCCGCGGCTGGTGGCGTTGGCCAGCATGGTCACGAAGGTCGGCAGGGCGGTCGGCGCCAGGATGTAGCCGTCGCGCATGCGGATGGCGGTCGACTCGGCGTCGTAGTGGATCAGCGGTCGCGCCTTGATCTCCAACTCGTCGAAGCGCGGACCGAACAGGCCGGGCAGGCGGGCCAGGTCGTCGAGGGCGCGGCCGCCCAAGGCCTCGAGCTTCAGCGCCTGATCCTCGATCCGAATGCCGTGGTCGACGGCGCGGGCGCCGAACTCGCGAGCACGAACCGTTTCTGTCTCGATCCGCGTCAAATGTGCGGCGATGGACTGGGTCGCCACGGCTGCCGCTTGTTGCTGTTGCAGGACGAGGTGCAGCAAGGTCTGCGTGTGGTCGAGACGCGCCTGGGTCGCGTGCAGCTCTCCGGCCAGGGCAGTGATCTGGCCCTGGGTCTGGCGCAGCTCATGTTCCACGCTAGCCTGCAGATAGCGGCGGGCATAGTGGGCGATCGGCGACAGCAGCGGACCGATCAGGCGGCGCGCAAACGCAAAGCGGCGACGTGGCGGAGGGCCAGCCGGCGACGGCGGAGGCGCGAAAGAAACCTCAGGCGTATCGACGGCGGCGGCGGCGGTGGGAGCGCGCATGGCGGAATTGATCGCCAAGTCCAAGCGTGCGGGCCTCAAGGCAGTCCTTCCCGAACGCGGCTCGCGAGAGACCGCCGTTCCTCTGATCTCGCAACATCCGGAGCGGCTGCTCCAGGCGTTTCGTCTAGACCAGAATCCCGCCGTGCAGGAAGGACGAATGATCGCCCACGAGGCTGATCGAGCTGCCGTCGTCGAAGTGGAACGTCATGCTGTCCAAGTGAACGATCGAGCTCACGTCATGCATCACGCGCGAGTCGAACATCACGATGTCCGCCCCCTTGACCATCACCTCAACGCTGCCGGTATGCGCGATGAAGTAGTCGATGAACTGCTTCACGAGGGCCGGAGAGGCATAGGTCGGCGCGGTCGGCGTGGGCGGCGACGGGTCGCTCGGCTTTTCAGGCTGAGCTTCCGGCGCCGGGTCCGGCGCGATGACACCCCCGTCGGTCGGCGGCGACGTCGGGTCCGTGATGGTGGTCGGCGGCGGCGTGACAGCAGGCGTTTCAGGCGGCGCGATCGGCGTCGGAGAAACGATGTGGTGATCACCCTTGGCGATGAGATCGGCCAGGATATCGGGCAGCTTGTTGACCTCGATCACCGAGATCTTCTGCGCCGCCGCTTCGCCCGCAATGCTGCGGATCAATTGAACGGCCTCGACAGACGGCAGGCCGCCGATGCTCGCACCCAGGCGGACATCGATCGCCCAGTTGCCGTTTTCGTTGGAGACGGGCTGAAGAGCCAGCTCGTGGCGCGCCGAGTCGCTCGCAGCGGTCAGCAAGGCCTCGGACGCGGCGGAGGCTTCGCCAACTTGCGGCAGGGTGGAAAGGATCGTCACCAGCGAAAGAACCGAAGACACCGTCTGGGCCGGGGCGTTGACGGGCGTCGGCGCAGCGTGGGTGGCGGTCGCCAACGTGAAGCCGCCATCGACGCCATGCGTCGAGGCGCCGGCCGCACCGAAGTCCAGCGACGCCGCGGCGGCCGAGATCGCCGCGCGGGCGGCGGGATCGAGTCTGGCCGTGTCGACGCCATAGTCCGAAGCCAGCAGGGCTGCGGCAAGGATCAGCACGGCCTGGTTGGCGGGCAGTTGAGCCGTGTCGTAGGTCGGCAGCGGCGCGTTCAGAGGCGCGACGCCGACCAGGCCCGTGCTCGAGCTGGACGACAGCAGCGCGGGACGGCTGTGATGCGATTGCGCGTTGCTCGAACCGGTTTCGCCGGCCCGGGCCTCGCCCGTCTTGAAGAAGGCGGTGCCGACCACGGCCACCAGCAGGGCTGCGGGGTGGACCGAGATGTTGCTGCCGCTGTCCGACCGGCGGATCAGCGGGTGGCGCGCCACCATGTTGCGCACCAGGCTCGAGAAGTCGAAGCCGCGGGCGATCTCTTCATAGGCGGGGCCGGCGATGATGTACTCGCCGTCGATGCGTGCGAAGTGGATGACCACCTCGCCGTCGTCCGAGCGATAGAAGCAGAACCACGGTTCGTTCTCGTCGCTCATGCCGCGGTCGGTGCCGACGCGGATGCCCGCGCGGATCAGGGCGCTTTCGACTCGGTAGAACTCGGCCAGCTCCTGCTGGCTCCAGTCGGCCGGTTTCGGCGCGTAGCGCGGCGAGCGCTGAAAGAACGAAAGGACCTGAGCGGTCATACGTCGGACGTTTCCCCACGCCTAAAGCGAGCGCCGGCTCTCCCGCCGGCCGTACACAGTAACCGAACTACGCTTCGCTGAACAGGATCTCGTAGGTGATCGGATCGTAGAAGCGGAGCAGTTCGCGGACGAAAGTCTTCTCGGAGACCTCCAGCGCCTGCGCCCAGTCCCTGTAGCGGTCCGGCGGGATGCGACCACGACCTGTCTCCAGCTGGGAGATGAAGGTGTAGTAGTCGGCGCCGACCTTGGCGGCCAGCTGGCGCTGGGAGAGGCCGGCGGCCTCGCGTTGTTCCTTCAGCCAGCGGCCGCCTTCGCGACGGAGGTCCTGGACCTCCGTGGCGCTGCGTCGTTGCGGGTTGCCATACATTATAAAGCCTCGCGGGTCGTTCGGCCTGGGCGGCGAGAGCGCGCGCTCGCCCATCCGACGAAAAATGATGATCCGATATACCCCATTTGAAGGGGGGGTACAAGGAACGCTATATAGGTATTTGCTGTACCGGTTAGAAAAATGCTGTACAGCTGAATTTCGGCTATTGTCGACGTATGACGTTTGCTCTATAGCCATCGCTGCTCCCATGCGCGCCATTCGGTCGCAGGGGGTGTGGGATTTATTTGGGAGACAATTCTCATGGCCTATACGACGGCCCAACTGGTGACGCTGTACACCAACGCTAACCTGGGCAAGGGTCCGGACGCGGCGACCACGCTGACGCTCGACGCCTACGCTTCGCAAACCCAGACGGGCGGCCTCACGGACGCCACCGCTCTGACGAACACCCTGAAGCTGGTCAACAACACGACGGCCGTCGCCGTCGAAACCTACCAGTTCTTCACCGGCCACGCTCCGTCGGCCGCTGGTCTGGCTTACCTGGTCAACTCGACCACGAACACCGCCGACCTGAACGACGCGTACTTCGCGAAGTTCGGCCAAGAAAACCGCTTCATCAACTTCTCGATCAACCTGGCCACCGGTTCGGGTGAAGGCGCTGCCGCTTTCGCCGCTTCGTACACCGGCGTGTCGTACGCTCAGACCGTCGCCACCGCCTATGACAAGATCATCGGCAACGAAGCCGCCAAGGCTGCCGGCGTCGACGTCTCGGCTTCGGTCGCGTTCTTCAGCCGCCAGGCCAACATCGACTACCTGACCGCCTTCGTGAAGGCGAACACCAACCTGACGTCGGCTACCGACATCGATCTGGCCGTCAAGGCCGCCCTGATCGGTGAAATCCTGAACGCCGCCACGGTGTCGGGCATCGGTGGTTACGCCAAGTCGACCGCCGCTCTGATCGCTGACCTGTCGGACGGCACGCTGTCGACCGACAACGCGGCTGGCGTCAACATCCTGACCGCCTATCCGAACACCCAGCCGTCGGTCACGACCGCTCTGACCGCCAGCATCGACGCTTTCGTCGGCACCTCGGCCAACGACACCATCAACGGCATCGTTGGTGGCGGCGTTTCGACCCTGACCGCCGCTGACAGCATCGACGGCGGCGCCGGCAAC
Organism: Pseudomonadota bacterium; assembly: GCA_023445955.1. GTDB lineage: Bacteria > Pseudomonadota > Alphaproteobacteria > Caulobacterales > Caulobacteraceae > Caulobacter. The sequence continues at coordinate 14,067 of JAEXJH010000593.1, read as the reverse complement.
GACACGCTGAACATCGTCGACATCGGTGGTGGCTTCACCACCGCGATCCCGGGCCTGAAGATCACGAACGTCGAGACCGTCAATGTGACGTCGGTCGCCGGCGCCACGATCGACTCGACCCCGTGGAACGGCGTTGTCACTCTGAACACCAACACCGCTGGCGCGACCTCGGTCACCGCCAACAACACGACTGCGGTCGTGTCGAGCGTGACCAGCCAAGCCGCCACTGCCGTGGCTGCTAACGGCGGCGCTTCGCTGTCGCTGACCACCGCCGGCAACACCGGTGGTACGACGATCGTCGGCGCCACCGCCGCCGTTTCGGGCCCGGTCTCGGTCTCGGTCGCCGGCGCTTACGCCGACGCCGGCGCTGTCACCATGGGTAACACCACGGTCACCGGCGGCACGACCGTTTCGGTCACGCAAAACTCGGGCATCACCGCGGCTCAGAACACCTCGGCGCTGATCGACGGTTCGAACACCAAGGTCACCCAAGGCACCGTTTCGGTGAACGGCAACGCTTCGACCACCGCTGTAACGGTGTCGCAGCAAGGTCCGGCCGCCTCGGCGAACTACGTCGCTGCTGTCGCCGCCACCTCGGAAACCGCTTCGCTCGCCTTCGGCGCTGGCGGTCTGACGGCTGGTCAAACCCTGACCATCGCCGGCCTGACCTACACGTCGACCGGTGTGACGACCCAGGCTCAGCTGGCTGCGGCCTTCGCGAACCTGGCCGCTGGCGCCACCACGGGCGCTGGCGTTGCTACGGGCGCCTACTCGGGTGCGCTGACCGGTTACAGCACCGGCGCTGCCGCCACGAACACCGTCGTCGCCACCAGCACCACCACGGGCGACGTCGCTAACCTGACGCCGGCCGGCACGGGTGCGGGTGCGGTCGCCGCCACCATCACCAACGGCACCTCGGCTACGACGGGCGTTGACGGTGTTGTGGGCGTTGACGCCGGCAACGTGCAGATCGTCGATGCCAAGGCTTCGACCGCCACGGCAGGCACCATCACCACGGTGACCCTGACGAACTCGGCCGGCGCCACGATCGCTGACAACTCGCTGTCGACCCTGAACCTGGCCGGCGATGTCGGCGTGGTTGTGGTCAACGCCAGCGCAGCCGCCACCACGGCCGGCACCGCTGCCACGACGCTGAACCTGAACCTCACCGGCACCCTCTCGGCCGCCGCTGCTGTTTCGACGGTTGCTTCGTCGGTCACGGGCGCTCAGTACACCACGCTGAACGTTGCCTCGACCGCCGCTTCGACCATCGTTCTGACGACCGCTAACGCGACCGCTCTGAACGTGTCGGGTACGGCTGTCACCACCGTTGGCGCCACCAGCAACCTGTCGGCCCTGAAGACCATCGCGGTCACCGGTTCGGCTGGCCTGTCGGGCACCTTCACGGCTGGCACGCTGACCTCGATCAGCACCGCTGGCACGACCGGCAACAGCTCGATCACGATGGACGGCACTGTCGCTACCTTCACGGGCGGCGCCGGTAACGACACCGTCACGATCAGCGCGGCTCCGACCAAGGCTATCTCGGGCGGCGCTGGCACGGACGTCCTGGTGGCGAACATCGCCGGTGGCTTCAACGCCTCGGGCAACGCCAACATCACGGGCTTCGAAACCCTGCAACTGGGCACTGCCGCGACGGGTACGTTCGATGCGACGGGCTTCACCGCTCTGCGCACCAGCACCATCGCTGCCGCCGCTGGCTTCAGCAACGTCGCCGCTGGCGTGGGTCTGACCCAAACCGCTTCGGCCGGCTTCGCCGTCACCGTGGCTCTGGCTGACGCCTCGGGCACCAACGACGCGTTCACCTGGAACCTGAGCTCGTCGGGCGCCATCGCGAACACGCTGAACATCGCCAACGTTGAAAACATCACGATCAACGCTGCCGATACCAACTCGACCCGTCACGTCGACACCCTGGTCCTGAACGACATCGCCGTTAAGGCCGTGACGATCACGGGTTCGGCTGGCGTGAACCTGACCACCACTGGCGCTGTCGACCTCGTGTCGGTGAACGCCAGCGCCAACACCGGCGGTCTGGTTTACACCTCGACGGCGACGACCGGCCCGGTGACCCTCATCGGTTCGGCCACGAACGTGAACACGCTGACGACCGGCGCCACCGTCGACACCATCACCGGTGGTTCGAAGGCTGACGTCATCTCGAGCGGCGCTGGCCTGGACATCGTCACCGGCGGCGCCGGCAACGACACGTTCATCTTCACCGCCAACGCCAACGGCAACACCTACACGACGGTCACTGACTTCGCGAAGGGTGATACGCTGGACTTCTCGGCCCTGGTGAAGAACGGTGGCGTCGCCACCGACTACGCCTTCGTTTCGGCCGACAAGATCTCGCTGGCCGACACCGCGGCGTTCGCCGACTACCTGAACGCTTCCACCGCGTTCGCTACCGCTGGTACGACCTCGGTCGTCAGCTGGTTCGTGTACTCGGGCAACACCTACATCGTGGTCGACAACAACAACGACACGACGTTCCAAAACAACGCCGCGACCGGCGACCAAGTCATCAAGCTGACGGGTGTCTTCGACCTGAACGGTCAAGTCATCAACGGCGGTGGCCTCGTTGGTCACCTGACGCTCGCCTAAGACGGCAAACGACCTAATCTAGGTCGTAAGAACTGGCCGCCCCGTGGTTCACCACGGGGCGGTTTTCTTTTGAGCGCTCTCGATTGGCGTGTATGAACCGCTCTTGCCGAGCCGCGCGGCGTATGATCTTAGCGCGAGGACGCGATCGCTCATTTTCCGCCACAATTTCGTGGTCGAGACGCGACCTAAGTTGTTACTGTACTAGGCCCCGCCACCCGGCGTGGCGTCTCGAAGGCTCGAAATGTTCTTCACTCGCAACGACGCGAAGCCGACCGTTCTTGATCAGGCCGTCCTGGTGGCCCGACCCGCGGTGATCACCGCCATGGTCTTCAGCTTCTTCATCAACATCCTGGCGCTGGTCAGCCCGCTTTACATGCTGCAGGTCTACGACCGCGTGCTGTCGAGCCGCAACGTGGCGACCCTGGTGGTCCTGACGCTCATCTGCGTCTTTCTGTTCGTGGTCTATGGCCTGTTGGAAGCGCTCCGCACGCAGGTGCTGGTCCGCGGCGGCCTGAAGTTCGACGGCGTAGCCCGTGACCCGATCTTCAAGTCGGTGCTGGACTCGACGCTCAGCCGCCGAGGCGGCGGAAGCCAGGCTTTCCGCGACATGGACCAGGTCCGTGAATTCATGACGGGCGGGCTGATCGCGTTCTGCGATGCGCCCTGGACGCCGGTCTTCATCATCGTGTCGTGGATCCTGCACCCGTTCTTCGGGATCCTGGCCATCATCAGCTGCCTGATCATCTTCGGCCTGGCCGTGATGAACGACACGGCCACCAAGAACCCCGTCCAGATGGCGACCCTGGCCGCGATCTCGGCCCAGAACGACGCCAACTCGACGCTCCGCAACGCGGAAGTCATGCGGGCGATGGGGATGTGGGGTGGCCTGCAAGCGCGCTGGCGTGTTCGCCGCGACGAGCAGGTGGCCTGGCAGGCGGCCGCCAGCGACGCCGGCGGCGCGGTGATGTCGGGCATCAAGGTCTTCCGTCAGGTGGTGCAGACGCTGATCCTCGGCGGCGGCGCCTATCTGGCGATCCAGGGCAAGATCTCGGCCGGCTCGATGATCGCCGGTTCGATCCTCGTTGGCCGGGCCCTGGCCCCGATCGAGGGCGCTGTTGGCCAATGGAAGGGCCTGATCGGCGCTCGTGGCGCCTGGGATCGCGTTCAGCAGATGCTGCGCGAAGAAAAGAACACCGACGATCACATGCAGCTCCCCGAGCCGCGCGGCGTCCTGTCTGCGGAAGCGGCTTCGATCCTGCCGCCGGGCGCTCAGCAGCCCACCATGCGTCAGGCGAGCTTCCGTATCGATGCTGGCACCTCTGTGGCCCTCGTCGGCCCGAGCGCGGCCGGCAAGTCGTCGCTCCTGCGCGGCCTCGTGGGCGTCTGGCCCTGTGCGGCCGGCGTCATCCGCCTGGATGGTTACGACATCAAGCAATGGGATCCTGAGAAGCTGGGACGCCACATCGGCTACCTGCCGCAGGACATCGAGCTCTTCTCCGGCACCGTGGCCCAGAACATCGCCCGCTTCACGGAGTTCGAGGCTCAGGAAGTCATCGATGCTGCGACGCTGGCCGGCGTGCATGAGATGATCCAAGGCCTGCCGATGGGCTACGACACGCCGATCGGCGATGGCGGGGCTTCGCTGTCCGGTGGCCAGCGTCAGCGTCTCGCCCTGGCGCGCTCTGTGTTCCGGATGCCGGCGCTGCTGGTGCTGGACGAGCCGAACGCCAGCCTCGACCAGACCGGTGAGATCGCGCTCATGGAAGCGATGCAGCGTCTCAAGGCCGCCAAGCGCACCGTGATCTTCGCGACGCACAAGGTGAACCTGCTGGCCCTGTCGGATTACATCATGGTGATCAATCAGGGCGTCATCGCCGACTTCGGTGAGCGCGACGCCATGCTGGCCAAGCTGACCGGCGCTGCGCCGCAGAACCCACCGCCGGCGCCGACGCCTGTCACCGCCAGCTGATCCGTCCGTACGTACCCTTTCCAGAGGCGGCCCCCGTGGCGCGCCCATAGGCTGAAAATCAGATGAAGCCCCCTAAGATCCAGCGTCCGACGGACAACTACAGAGGCGTGGCCCGTATCGGCTACGTCATCATCGCCTTCACATTTGTGGGCCTGCTGGGCTGGGCGGCGTTCGCGCCCCTGGACAGCGCCGTGATCGCCGGTGGCGTCGTTTCCGCCGAAGGCAACCGCAAGACCATCCAGCATCTGGAAGGCGGCATGCTGCGCCGGATTCTCGTGCGCGAAGGTCAGCAGGTGAAGGCGGGCCAGCTTCTCTTCGAACTGGACCCGACCCAGGCGAACGCGGCGGCCGGCATCACCCGAAACCAATACATCGCCCTCAAGGCGATGGAGGCTCGCTTGATCGCCGAGCGTGACCAGCGCGCCACGATCAGCTTTCCGGCGGATCTGCTGAGCCAGCGTAACGACCCCATGATCGCGCGCGCCATTGCCGACGAACAGTCGCAGTTCATCGAGCGTCGCCAGACGATCTCGGGTCAGACCGACCTGATGAACGCTCAGCGCTCTCAGTTCCAAAGCGAGATCGATGGCATCGATCGCCAGACCCAGGGCCTGAAGGAGCAGCTCGGCTTTATCGAGGACGAGCTCAGCGACCTGCGCAAGATCTATGACAAGGGTCTCGTGCCCAGGCCGCGCCTGCTGGCCATGGAGCGTGAGCAAGCCTCGCTGTCGGGGTCGATCGGCCGCCTCATGGCCGACCGCGCCAAGGCCGTGCAGGGTATGGGCGAGACCCAGCTGAAGATCCGGCAGATCCGTCAGCAGTTCTTCGAGGAAGTTAGCCAGAACATCACCGAGACGCGCGTGAAACTGGCTGACGTGACCGAGAAGGAGGTTGTGGCCTCGGACGCTCAGAAGCGTATCAACATCGTCTCGCCGGTGAACGGTACGGCTCAGAACCTGCGCTTCTTCACTGAAGGCGCCGTGGTGCGTCCGGGCGAGCCGATGATCGACATCGCGCCTACGGATGAGGCCTTCGTCATTCAGGCGCACTTTGCACCGACTGACGTCGATAACGTCCATCCGGGCATGGTGACGGAAGTTCGCCTTCCGGCCTTTCACTCACGGAAGATCCCGATCCTGAACGGCAAGATCGAGTCGCTTTCGCGCGACCGTCTGACCGACGCGGAAGGCAAGACCGCTTACTTCCTCGGGATCGTGCGCGTGGACATCAAGCAGCTGCCGGCCGAATACCGCACCAAGGTCACCGCCGGCATGCCGGCCCAGGTGGTTGTGCCGACCGGCGAGCGGACGGTGCTGCAGTACCTGTTCTCGCCGCTGAAGGACACGCTGCGCACCACCATGCGCGAGGAGTAGCAGCGGGATTTCAACAGACTGATTTCCCACGCTTTTCGGAAAGCGGTGTACGGTGATGGAAATCTCGCCGTCGCCGCTTTCCAATCGGCTCCAATAGTGTAGTCAGACACCTTCATTCTTACTGGACTCGACGAGCGCGTATGGCCAAGACGGCTTTGATCACCGGCATCACCGGCCAGGACGGGGCGTATCTCGCCAAGCTGCTGCTGGAGAAGGGCTACACCGTCCACGGCATGTTGCGCCGCTCGGCCTCGGCCGACGTGATCGGCGACCGCCTGCGCTGGATCGGAGTCTATGACGATGTCCGCCTGGAGTTGGGCGACCTGCTGGACGCCGGCGGCCTGTCGCGTCTGATGCGTCGCCTGCAGCCGGACGAGGTCTATAACCTGGCCGCACAGAGCTTCGTCGGCGCCTCGTGGGACCAGCCGCACCTGACCGGTTCGGTCACGGGCCTGGGGACCACCAACATCCTCGAAGCCGTGCGCCAGGACTCGCCGCAGTCGCGCTTCTACCAGGCCTCGTCGTCGGAGATGTACGGCCTGGTGCAGCACCCGGTGCAGTCGGAGAAGACCCCGTTCTATCCGCGCTCGCCCTATGCCGTGGCCAAGATGTACGCGCATTGGATGACGGTGAACTATCGCGAGAGCTTTGGCCTGCACGCCTCGGCCGGCATCCTGTTCAACCACGAGAGCCCGCTGCGCGGCATCGAGTTCGTGACCCGCAAGGTCACCGACGCGGTGGCGGCCATCAAGCTGGGCCAGCAGAAGACCGTCGAGCTGGGCAATCTGGACGCCAAGCGCGACTGGGGCCACGCCCAGGACTATGTCGAGGCCATGTGGCTGATGCTGCAGCAGGAGACGCCGGACGACTATGTGGTCGCCACCGGCAAGACCTGGACGGTCCGCGAGATGTGCGAGGTGGCCTTCGCCACCGTCGGTCTGAACTATCAGGACCACGTCACGATCAATCCGAAGTTCCTGCGCCCCGCCGAGGTCGACCTGCTGCTGGGCGATCCGACCAAGGCCAAGCAGACGCTGGGCTGGGAGCCGAAGATCAGCATGCAGGCGCTGATCGCCGAAATGGTGGAAGCCGACATCGCTCGTCGGTCCAAGGTCTGATGAAAGCCGGCGTCGTCATCATCGGCGGCGGCGGCCACGCCAAGGTGGTCATCGAAAGCCTGCGCGCTTCGGGTAAGGCCGTGGCGGTGATCGTCGACGCCGATCCGACGCCGCGCGAGGTGCTGGGCGTGCCGGTGGTCGGCGACGACCTGGCCCTGGCGGACCTGAAAGAGCAGGGGTTCTCCGAGCTGTTCGTGGCGCTGGGTTCGAACCGCCTGCGCCAGAAGCTTGGGGCCAAGGCGCGCGACCTGGGCTTCACCCTGGTCAACGCCATCCATCCCTCGGCGGTGATCTCGCCGTCGGCGCGGATCGGGCAGGGCGTGGCGATCATGGCCGGCGTGGCGATCAACGCCGGCAGCCGCATCGGCGACCTGGCCATCGTCAATACCGGCGCGGTCGTCGATCATGACTGCGACCTTGGCGCGGCTTGCCATGTGGGTCCCGCCTCGGCCCTGGCCGGCGGCGTGACCGTCGGCGAGCGCGCCTTCCTCGGCGTCGGCGCGCGGGCGATCCCGGGCGTTGCGATCGGGGCGGATACGACTGTCGGCGCGGGCGGGGTTATCGTCCGCGATCTTCCGGACGCCGTCCTCGCGGTCGGCGTTCCGGCCAAAATCAAAGGAGACCGGCCATGACCAGCCCGGCGAACACCCTGCCCAGGATTTCCGTCGCCGCGCCGCGCCTGGACGGCAAGGAGCGCGAGTACGTCCTGGAGTGCATGGACACGACCTGGATCTCGTCGGTTGGCCGCTTCATCTCGGAGTTCGAGAAGGGCTTCGCCGAGTACTGCGGCGTGCGCAACGCCATCGCCTGCAACAACGGCACGACGGCTCTGCATCTGGCCCTGGTGGCCCTGGACATCGGGCCGGGCGACGAGGTGATCGTCCCCAGCCTGACCTATATCGCCTCGGCCAACGCCGTGACCTATTGCGGCGCGACGCCGGTGCTGATCGACAACGATCCGCGCACCTTCAACCTGGATCCGGCCAAGCTGGAGGCGCTGATCACGCCGCGCACCAAGGCGATCATGCCGGTGCACCTGTACGGCCAGATCTGCGACATGGATCCGATCCTGGAGATCGCCAGGAAGCACAACCTGTTCGTCGTCGAGGACGCGGCCGAGGCCGTGGGCGCGACCTACAAGGGCAAGAAGTCGGGCGCGCTGGGCACGTGCGCCACGTTCAGCTTCTTCGGCAACAAGATCATCACCACCGGCGAAGGCGGGATGATCACCACCGACGACGACGAACTGGCCGCCAAGATGCGTCTGCTGCGCGGTCAGGGCATGGATCCCAACCGCCGCTACTGGTTCCCGATCGTCGGCTACAACTACCGCATGACCAACATCCAGGCCGCCATTGGCTTGGCACAGCTGGAGCGGGTCGACGAGCACCTGGACGCCCGCGAGCGCGTGGTCGCCTGGTACGACGAGAAGCTGTCGCGTCTCGGCAACCGGGTGATCAAGCCGTATGTCGAGCCGACCGGCCGCCACGTGTTCTGGATGTACACCGTGCGCCTGGGCGAGGGCCTGACCATCGCCCGCGACCAGGTGATCAAGGACCTGGACGCCCTGGGCATCGAGAGCCGCCCGGTGTTCCACCCGATGCACGTCATGCCGCCGTACGCCCATCTGGCGACCGGCGACCTGGTCCAGGCCGAGGCCTGCGGCGCCGATGGCCTGAATCTGCCGACCCATGCCGGCCTCTCCGAAGCGGACATCGACCGCGTCGTGGCCGCCTTGGACAAGGTGCTCGTCTAGCCGATGCGGATCGTCCTGCTGTCCTCGATCGTGCCGTTCATCAACGGCGGGGCGCGCTTCATCGTCGAGTGGCTCGAGGAAAAGCTCGTCGAGGCCGGCCATGAGGTCGAGCGGTTCTATCTGCCGTTCGTCGACGACCCGAACGAAATCCTGCACCAGATCGCCGCGTGGCGGATGATGGACCTGACCCAATGGTGCGACCGGGTCATCTGCTTCCGGCCGCCGGCCTATGTGGTGGATCACCCCAACAAGGTGCTGTGGTTCATTCACCACATCCGCACCTTCTACGACCTGTGGGACACGCCCTATCGCGGCATGCCCGATGACGCCCATCACCTGGCGATCCGCGACAACCTGCGGGCGCTCGACACCCAGGCGATCAGCGAAGCGCGGGCGGTGTTCACCAACTCGCAGGTGGTCGCCGACCGCCTCAAGAAGTTCAACGGCCTGGACTCCACGCCGCTCTATCCGCCGATCTACCAGCCCGAGCGCTTCAGCCACACCGGCTATGGCGACGAGATCGTCGCCATCTCGCGCCTGGAGCCGCACAAGCGCCAAGCCCTGATGATCCAGGCCATGCAGCACGTGAAGACCGGCGTGAAGCTGCGCCTGGCCGGCACGGCCTCCAGCGCCGAGTACGGTCGCCAGCTGGTCCAGATGACCAAGGACCTGGGCGTCCAGGACCGCGTCATTCTCGAGGATCGCTGGATCAGCGAAGACGAGAAGGCCGAGATGCTGAAGGAAGCGCTGGCCATCGCCTACCTGCCCAAGGACGAGGACAGCTACGGCTACCCGTCGCTGGAGGGCGCGCACGCCAGGAAGCCGATCATCACGACGACGGACTCCGGCGGTGTGCTGGAGCTGGTCGAACACGGCCGCAACGGCCTGATCAGCGAGCCGGACGCCAAGGCGCTGGCGCAGCAGTTCGACCGCCTGCACGCCGACAAGCAGGGCGTGGCCAAGATGGGGACCGCCTCGCTGAACCGCTTGGCCGAGATGAAGATCGACTGGAGCACCGTCGTGGATCGGCTGACCGCATGAAGGTTCTGGTCGTCAATAACGCCGCCCCGTTCCAGCGCGGCGGCGCCGAGGAGCTGGCCGACCACCTGGTCCGTCGCCTGAACGCCACGCCTGGCGTCCAGTCCGAGCTGGTCCGCGTGCCGTTCACCTGGGAGCCCGCCGAGCGCCTGATCGAGGAGATGCTGATCTCCAAGGGCATGCGGCTCTACAATGTCGATCGGGTGATCGGCCTGAAGTTCCCGGCCTATCTGATCCCGCACCAGGACAAGGTGCTGTGGCTGCTGCACCAATTCCGCCAGGCCTACGACCTGTCAGAGGCTGGCCAGAGCCATCTCGACTTCGACGACACGGGCAGGGCGGTGAAGGCGGCGATCCGCGAGGCCGACAACGCCTGCTTCGCCCAGTGTCGCAAGATCTTCTGCAACTCGCCCGTCACCCAGAACCGCCTGGCCAAGTTCAATGGCGTGCCCAGCGAGGTGCTGTATCCGCCGCTGAACGATGGCGAGCTTTTCACCGGCGGCGAGTATGGCGACTACATCTTCGCCGGCGGCCGGGTGGCGGCGGGCAAGCGCCAGCACCTGCTGATCGAGGCTCTGGCCCTGCTGCCGAACGGCCTGCGCCTGGTGATCGCCGGTCCGCCGGAGAACCAGGCCTATGCCGATCGTCTGACCAAGCTGGTAGAGGATCTGGACCTGAAGGACCGGGTGTCCTTGTGGTTCGGTTTCCATCCGCGCGCCGACATTGCGCGCTGGGCCAACGACGCCCTGGCCTGCGCCTATCTGCCCTTCGACGAGGACAGCGTCGGCTATGTCACGATGGAGGCCTTCGCCGCCGGCAAGGCCGTCCTGACCGTCACCGACAGCGGCGGCCTGCTGGAAATCGTCAGCGAGGCCACCGGCGCGGTCGCCGAGCCAACCCCGCAGGCCCTGGCCGACGCGCTGGATCGCATGACGTCGGACAAGGTTCGGGCTAAAGCACTGGGGAGCGCCGCGCGCGATCTCTGGCGCGACAAGAATGTCACATGGGAGGAGACGGTTCGCCGTCTTCTTGATTAAGCCACAAATTTTGGGTTGAAGGCCGGGTTACGCGGGGTTTCGCCCAAGTCTAGGAAACGCGAGTGCTGTCGAAAGTTCTGTCCGTTCGCTCGTCCGTCATTGCCTTGGCTGTCGCTATGGCCGTGAGCGGCCGCGCCGAACTCGCCCACGCCGAGACCTTGGCCGACGCGATCACCGCCGCATACCAGAGCAACCCCAACATTCAGGCCCAGCGCGCCGCTATGCGCGCCTTGGATGAGAACTATACGCAAGCTCGCGCAGCGTACGGCCTGCAGGCCAGCGCATCGGTGTCGGAGAACTATGGCTGGCAGAAGCTGAACCGCGACGCGTCGGGCAGCGAAGGCGCCAGCATGACGAGCCAGCTCTCGGTGTCTCAGGCCCTTTACACCAATGGTCGATACGCCGCCCGACTGGCTGGGGTCGAGGCCCAGATCAAATCGGCGCGCGAGAACCTGCGCCGCATCGAGATGGATCTGCTGGTCCGCGTGACCAACGCTTATGTCTCGGTCCGCCGTGACCGTGAAGTGATGCGTATCGCCCTGGGCGGCGAAGCCTGGCTGCGCAAGCAGATGCAGGACACAGACGACAAGTATGCGGTCCGTCAGGTCACGCTGACGGATGTCCAGCAGGCCAAGGCGCGTCTGGCCGGGGCCAGCACACAGGTCGCCAACGCCCAGGCGCAGCTGAACGTCAGCCTGGCCTACTATGCCTCTCTGATCGGCCACATGCCCGAGACGCTTGAGCCGGAGCCGGACATCGACGGCCTGCCTGCGAGCTTGGATGAGGCTTTCAACGAGGCCGAACAGTCCAACCCGACCCTATTGGCGGCGGGCTACACCGAAAAGTCTTCACGCGAGGGCGTCGCCGAGGCGCGCGCCCAGCGGTTGTTCTCGGTCAGCGCGCGCGCCACCTACACCAACGGCTCCGCCAGCCCCTACTATGCGAAGAACCCGCTGCGCGAAGATACGGTCAACGCCGGCATCACGCTGAGCCAGCCGTTGTTCTCGAGCGGTCAGCTGAACGCGTCCGTCCGACAGTCGATCGAAGAAAACAATCGCGACAAGCTTCTGGTCGACGATGCGCGCCGCAATGCGGTGTTCAGCGTATCGCAGTACTGGGACAACCTGGTCGCCGCCCGCAAGTCTCTGGTCTCGCTGGAGGCGGAGATGAAGGCCGACACGATCGCTTTCTACGGCGTCCGTGAGGAAGAGCGTTTCGCCCTGCGCAGCACCATTGAAGTGCTGAACGCGCAGGCCGAATTGCAGAATGCCCAGATCGGCTTCGTTCGCGGCCGCGCTACCGAATATGTCGGTCGTGTGCAGTTGCTGGCCCAGGTCGGCACCCTGGAGGTCGGCAACCTAGCGCCCGGCGTTCAGCCCTACGATCCCGAGCGCCACTTCAAGAAGGTCCGTTACCAAGGCATGCTGCCGACGGACTTGATCGTTCAGGCTTTCGACCACGTCGCTCTGCCTATGGAGCCCAAGAAGCCGAAGGCCGGCGACACCACGCCGATCCGGCCGCCGTCGACCGAGTTGCCGGCCGCACCGGTGTCGGCCGACCAGGTGAAGCCGCCGCAGTCGATCAACGATCTGCCGGCGCTGAATGACGACACGCCCGTCAAGACTTCGCCCAAGGGCTAGGCCAAAGGCAGCAGCTGGCGGGTCATCGCCAGCCAAGCTTCGCGATCGAACGAGACGTGACCGTTGTGGGCCGTGGCCGCCGTCAGCTGGGCGCGCCAAGCTGCGTCCGTGATCATCCTCGCCAGCTTGGCGGCCGCGTCCTCGACGTTGGCGTCAGCCCAGCGTCCGGCTTGATAGATCGCACCGTCGCCCTCGACCGGGATCAGTCGGTAGTCGACTAACTGGCTGGAGGCGGGATCCATGAACTCCACATTCGACGACCAGCCGGTCGCCAGGGTCGGCTTGCCCAGCCAGATGGCCTCGGCCAGCAGCAGGCCGTAGCCTTCCGAACGGTGTAGCGACATAACGATGTCGCTGCTGGCCGTCAGGCGCGCCATGTCGTCGGCGGACAGGTTCTCGGTCATCAGCCGGATGGTGGGATCGCCAGCCACCTCGTCAGCCAGCGCCTGGAATGTCTCCGGATAAAGATCCGCGCCCACGACCTTGCAGACCAGCAGAGCCTGGCCGTCCTGCGCTTTCTGAAAGGCCCGCAATGCGGCGTAAGGGTTCTTGCGTTGGGCCGTCGAGCGCAGGTCGAAGGCCATCAGGACCACGACCTTGTTCTCGGGAAGGTCGAAGCGGGCGCGATCGGCGGGCGGGCGCGGGTTCAGATAGAGTGGGTAGGGGGCTGGCGAGACCTTCACACGCTTGGGCGCGATCTTGCGGATCGCGTCGGCGGCGAAGACCGAGGGCGTCCAGACCTCATCCACGAAGTCGAAGGCCGGCGTCCAGTCGGCGGGGGCGTCTTCCAACTCCCACGCCCAGTAGCCGATGTGACGGCGGCCCTGGAGCGGGCGGCCATCGGTGTCTCGGACCCATCGCAGGAGCTCGGGCGGATTGATGTGCGAGATCACGACGCCCCGTTCGGTATCGCTAGGCGGCGGGAACATGGCCGGCAAATCGATCGGAAAGCCGACCCTGGCCGACAGGTCCGTGGCGCGGACCGGCTGGCCGGCGTCAGCGAAGCCTCTGGCCAGCATGCGCGCGCCTTCGCCGAGGCCGTGAACCGCGCCATGGAAGCCGATGATGGTGACCGGGAGCGTCGCCGGCAGGTTCCGTCGTCGAGCTTTGCGACGGGCTCTGGCGTGGGCGTTTCGTTGCTCCCGAGCCTTAGCGGCGGCTTCGAACGCCTCGGCGGTCGCCAAATAAGCTTGGCGGGGGGCGCCGGCGGTCAGATGCGCCGCGCGCCGCGCGGGCGCCGGAAGGCTGCGCCAAAGGGCGAGGAGTCTAGATTTCATGGACAAGGCAGCAGGAACATCCGAGGTTTGTCGAGGAACGTATAACAACCTCGGGCGTTGACCCGCCACGGGGAAGACCGCGGGGCCTTGGGCCCTGCTGGTCAGTGTAAGGGCGGACGAACAACAACCTATTGATCTGGCTAACAGAAGCGGGGGACTCGTGTCTGATCCTCCCTCGTTTCAGTGGACACCCATGCTAGCTTTTCGGAGCTGGAGAGGAGTGTCTGATGA
>JAEXJH010000592.1 GCA_023445955.1 Pseudomonadota bacterium | reverse complement strand
CTCCTCCCCCTTTCCTCGCGACGCGCCGCACCGCGCCGCGTACGCCGCGACAGGATTCTCTGTTCATGCGCCTCATGTTGCTTCTGGCGGGTCTTGGTTTGGCCAGCGCCGCCCAGGCCGGCCCGCTGACCTTCAACGCCGCCCAGGAACTGGCCCTAAGATCGCCGGTCATCACTGGAACCGCCGCCGAGCTGGAGGCCGCCAAGGCCCAGAGGCTGGCGGCCGGCAAGCTCCCCGATCCAAGGGTGCGGCTCGGGCTCGACAACTTTCCCATCTCCGGTCCGCCGGCCGGGACGTTCGCGGGCGACAGCATGACCATGGTCAGCGTCGGCCTGATGCAGGATCGCCCCAGCGTCGCCAAGCGCGAGGCCGCGCGTCAGGCGGCCCAGGCGGAGGTCACGACCGCCGGCGCCCGCCAAGCGCTTACGGCGCGCGAGACGCAAGTGGCCGCGGCCCTCGCCTGGATCGACCTGTTCTACACAGATCAGAAGCTGGCCGCCCTGGCCGCGGTCGAACGGGCGATCACACCACTGCGCGACACCGCGCCCGCCGCCGTCACGGCCGGAGACGCCCGTCCTGGCCAAGCCCTGGAAGCGCAACAGAAGCTGGCCGCAATGGCCGATCGACGTAGCGAACTGCTCGCCGATAGGGCCCGCGCCGCCGCCGAACTGACCCGTTGGACAGGCGAGCCTGGACCTCAGCCCGTCGGGCCGGCTCCGGACTTTGTTATCAACGCCGAGGCCCTGCGCGCCGGCCTGCCAGACCATCCCAGTCTTCGCGCCCTGGACGCGGCGCGCCAGACGGCTGGCGCCCAGTTGGCTCAAGCGCGCGCCGAAGCCCATCCTGACACCAGTTGGGATGTCGCCTACCAGAAGCGCGACGGCGCCTATGGAGACATGGTGTCGGTCGGGGTGACCTTCGGCTTGCCGCTGTTTGGCCAGGCCCGGCGCGAGCCGCTGATCGCGGCCCAGAGCGCCAGGGTCCGAGGGGCCGAAAGTCAAAAGGCCGCGGGCGAACGCCAATTGCTCGCCGCGCTGGAGACCGACCTCGCCGAACACCAGATGCACCACGAACAGTTGGCTCGCGCCCAAGAGACCTTGGCTCCGCTGGCCCAACAACGCGCCGACCTGGAGACCGCCAGCTACGCCGCTGGACGCGCCAGCTTGAGCGATGTCCTCGGCGCCTTGCTCGACCTGGCCGAGACCAAGCTTTCGATCCTCGACCGCCAAGCCCTCGTCGCGCGCGACAGCGCCAAGATCAACCTGTCCTACGGAACCGCGTCATGAGCCGCGTCACGACCCTCTCGACCCGATCCCTGATCGCCGCAGCCGTCACCATCGCCCTTCTGGCCACGGCCGGCGGCTATGGTTTGGGCCAGTGGCGCAAGGGGCCCGCCCCGGCCACCGGCGAAGCGCCTGGCCGCAAGGTTCTCTACTGGTATGATCCGATGGTCCCCGCTCAGCGCTTTGACAAGCCGGGCAAGTCGCCGTTCATGGACATGCAGTTGGTCCCCCGCTACGCCGACGAGGGCGCTGGGCCGAACGCGCCCGGCGTCGCCGTCGATCCGCGCGGCGCCCAGACCCTGGGCATGCGATTGGCCCGCGCCGAGATGACGTCGCTCGCCCCCGGCCTGACGATTCCAGGATCGATCGAGTTCAACCAGCGCGACCTGGCCATCGTTCAAACCCGTACCGCCGGCTTCGTCCAGCGCGTCTATGGCCACGCCCCCGGCGACATCATCGCGGCTGGCGCGCCGATCGCCGACCTGTTCAACCCCGATTGGGCGGGCGCGCAGACCGAATATCTGGCCGTGCGCCGCATCGGCGACCCGCGCCTGACGGCCGCCGCCCGGTCGCGCCTGACTTTGCTTGGCATGAGCCAATCCCTGATCGCCGCGGTCGAACGCGGCGGCAAGGTCCAGACGACATCCACGGTGCGCGCGCCGATCGGCGGGGTGATCCAGACGCTGGATGTCCGGGCCGGCATGAGCCTGGCCTCGGGCCAGAGCTTGGCGCAGATCAGCGGTCTTGCGACCGTCTGGCTGACTCTGTCGGCGCCTGAGAACCAGGCCGGGCTGATCAGGATCGGCCAGTCAGTCTCGGCCCAGTTGCCCGCCTTTCCTGGCGAGACCTTCAGCGGCCGTGTCAGCGCCATCCTTCCAGCCACCCAGGCCGACAGCCGCACCCTGCAGGTCCGGGTCGAGCTGGCCAATCGCGGCGGCAGGCTGCGCCCGGGCATGTTCGCCACGGCCAGTCTTGCCGCTAACGCCGCTCCAGTCCTGACTGTCCCCAGCGAGGCCATAATCCGCACCGGCCGGCGCGACCTGGTGATGCTGACCCAGGGCGGCGGCCGCTACCAGCCCGCCGAGGTCCGTGTGGGTCGCCAGGCCGGCGATCGCGCCGAGATCCTCGCCGGGCTCAGCGCCGGCGATCAGGTCGTGGCCTCCGGCCAGTTCCTGCTCGACTCCGAAGCCAGCCTGTCCGGCTTGGAACCTCGGCCGCTGACGCGCCCAGCGGCCATCGGTCCGGCCATGGGCGCGGCCGCACCGGTGATGAAGCCCGCGCCCAACGCCGCCAAGCCGCTCCTGCAGGCGCAGGGACGGATCGAAGAGATCACCGCCGACACGATCACCCTGAGCCACGGCCCCGTGCCCGCGATCGGCTGGCCGGCCATGACGATGACCTTCAAGCTCGACCCGCCAAGCCTGGCTGGAGGATTGAAGGCGGGCGACCAGGCGGCGTTCGGCTTCGAACAACGTCCTGACGGGCCCGCCGTGCGCAGCCTTCGCCGCATGGAGGCAAGCCGTTGATCGCCGCCGTCATCCGCTGGTCGCTGGCCAACCGCTTCTTCGTGCTGCTCGGCGCCCTGGTCCTGCTGGCCGGCGGGCTTGTGGCGCTGCGCCAAACGCCACTGGACGCTCTGCCCGATCTCTCCGACGTACAGGTGGTGATCCGCACGCCGGCCCAGGGCCAGGCCCCGCGCCTGGTCGAGGACCAGATCACCTACCCCCTGGCCACCACCATGTTGTCGGTGCCAGGCGCCAAGACCGTGCGCGGCTACTCGTTCTTCGGCGACAGCTTCGTCTATGTGCTGTTCGCCGACGGAACCGATCCCTATTGGGCCCGCTCGCGAGTCCTGGAGTCGCTGAGCCAGGTGCAAAGCCGGCTTCCGGCCGGGGCCCGCCCCGCCCTCGGTCCCGACGCCACCGGTGTGGGATGGATCTTCGAATACGCCCTGGTCGACCGAACCGGCCGCCATGACCTCAGCCAGCTTCGGTCCTTGCAGGACTGGTTCGTGCGCTATGAGCTGAAGACCCTGCCTGGGGTGGCCGAGGTGGCCAGCATCGGCGGCATGATGCGCCAGTACCAGGTTGTGCTCGACCCGCAGAAG
This sequence comes from Pseudomonadota bacterium, assembly GCA_023445955.1. Lineage (GTDB taxonomy): Bacteria > Pseudomonadota > Alphaproteobacteria > Caulobacterales > Caulobacteraceae > Caulobacter. Next base: position 647 of record JAEXJH010000592.1, on the reverse strand, counting down.
TTGGCGGCCTACGGCGTCACCCACCAAGCCGTGGTCGAGGCGCTGAACGGCGCCAACCAGGAAGCCGGCGGCTCGGTCGTCGAAATGGCCGAAGCCGAATACATGGTCCGGGCCAGCGGCTATCTGAGCAGTCTGGCCGACTTCGCCGCCGTGCCCATCAAGACCGCGGCCGGCGGTGTGCCCATCACCCTGGGCCAGGTCGCCACGATCCAGATCGGGCCGGAGATGCGCCGAGGGATCGCCGAACTCAACGGCCAGGGCGAGGTCGCCGGTGGGGTGGTGGTGTTGCGCTCGGGCGAGGACGCCCGCGCCACCCTCAAGGCCGTGCAGGACAAGCTGAAGATCCTCAAGACCACCCTGCCGGCAGGCGTGGAGATCGTCACGACCTACGACCGCTCCGGCTTGATCGACCGCGCCATCGACAATCTGAAGTCCAAGCTCTTCGAGGAGTTCATCGTCGTCGCCCTGGTCTGCGCGCTCTTCCTTTGGCATTTGCGCTCGGCCCTGGTGGCAATCATCGCCCTGCCGCTGGGCGTGCTGGCCGCCTTCATCGTCATGCGCGCCCAGGGGGTCAACGCCAACATCATGTCGCTGGGCGGCATCGCCATCGCCATTGGGGCCATGGTCGATGCGGCGGTCGTGATGAT
>JAEXJH010000591.1 GCA_023445955.1 Pseudomonadota bacterium | reverse complement strand
GCCGCGAAGGCCTCGTCGTCGGTGATCAGGATCGACTGGGCGGCCGGGTCGTGCTCGGCCTGGCTCAACAGGTCGGCGGCGATCCAGTCGGGGTTGTTCTTGTTGTCGGCCACGACGACGATCTCGGACGGACCGGCCAAGGCGTCGATGCCGACCACGCCGTAGAGCCGGCGCTTGGCGGCGGTGACATAGGCGTTGCCAGGACCGACGATCTTGTCGACCGGCTGGATCGGGCCTGCGCCGTAGGCGAGTGCGGCCACGGCCTGGGCTCCGCCCACGCGCCAGATCTCTGTCACGCCGGCTTCCTTGGCGGCGGCCAGCACAGCGGGTTGAAGCTTGCCGGGCGGGGTGACCATGGCGATGCGGTCGACGCCGGCCACCTGGGCGGGCACGGCGTTCATCAGCACGGTCGAGGGATAGGCCGCGCGGCCGCCGGGAACATAGACACCCACCGCCTCCAGCGGCGTCCAGCGCCAGCCCAGCTCCACGCCCGCCTCGTCGGTCCAGGCCTGGTCGGCCGGCCGCTGGCGGCTGTGATAGGCGCGGATGCGAGCGGCGGCGAAGGCGATGGCCTCGCGCACGTCGGCGGGGGTGTCGGCCCAGCCCTGCTCGATCTCTTCGGCGGTGACGCGGATGGTCTCGGCGGTGAGCTCGACCTTGTCGAACTTGCGGCTGTAGTCGAGCACGGCTTCGAGGCCTTGGGTCTTCACGGCCTCCAGCACGCCCGCGGCGGCGGCGTCGACATCGGCCGGCGAGCCGCGACGCTCGTCGAGGAAGGCCTTGAAGGCGGCCTGGAAATCGGGGGCGTTGAAGGAGAAGCGGCGCATGGCCGCTTAAATGCGGCTTTTACGGCGGCAAGCAAGTCAGAAAGCCTGCAAGCGCTACGCCTTCCCCCGCATCATCGCCCCATACACCCCCGCCGCGATCGCCAGTCCCACAAACCAGGCGTAGGTGTAGAGCCCCGTCCAGAACGCTCCGACGCTCCCGAACATGTGCGGAGCCGCCGCCGCCAGGAACCCTGGCAGGTTCGGCATCACGCCCAGCACCAGCGCCACGATGGCCGCGACGTTCCAGCCGCCGCGATACGCATAGGCCCCGTCCTTGGCGTAGAGATCGTCCACCGCCAGCTGCGCCTTGCGCACCACCCAGTAGTCGACGATCAGGATCCCCGCGATCGGCCCCATCAGCGCGCAATAGCCGACCAGCCAGGTGAAGATGTAGCCCTGGGTGGTCTCCAAGAGCTTCCAGGGCATGATCAGCACGCCGATGCCGGCCGTGATCCAGCCGCCCGTGCGGTAGCTGATCTTGCTCGGCCACAGAGCCGAGAAGTCGTAGGCCGGCCCGACCAGGTTGGCGGCGATGTTGCAGCACACGGTGTCGAGGCTGATGATCAGCAGGCCCACGACCACCGCGACGCCGCCGATGTCGCCGGCCAGCTGCACGGGGTCCCAGATCGCCTTGCCAAACACCAGGACCGTAGCCGAGGTCGTGACCACGCTGACCAGGGCCAGCAGGCCCATCGGCGCCGGCAGGCCCACGGCCTGGCCGATGATCTGGTCCGATTGGCTGCGGGCGAACCGGGTGAAATCGGGGATGTTGAGGGCCACGGTCGCCCAGAAGCCGACCATGGCCGTCAGGGCCGGCGCGAAGACACTCCAGAACTGGCCGGCCTTGGCGCCGCCCGCCACGAACGCCGAAGGTTGGTGGAAGATCGGTCCCAATCCTCCGGCCTTGCTGACCGCCCACCAGACCATGAGCAGGCAGATCAGGATCTTGATCGGCGCGGTCCAGGTCTCAAGCTTGCGGACGGCGGTCAGCCCCTTGGTGACGAACAGCAGCTGGATGGCCCAGAAGGCGAAGAAGGCCAGCAGCTGGCCGAGGCCGATGCCCAGCAGCGGTAGCGGCGCGCCCTCCAGCTTCCGGCCGACGATGACGCCCAGCAGGGTCAGCAGCGCCCCGCCGCCGATCCAGGTCTGGATGCCGTACCAGCCGCAGGCGACGATCGCTCGCGCCACGGCCGGGACCCGCGCGCCCCTCCAGCCGAACGAGGCCCGCGCCAGCACCGCATAGGGCACGCCCCAGCGCGCCCCGGCGTGGCCGATCAGCAGCATGGGGACCAGCACGACGAGATTGCCCAGCAGCACGGTCAACACCGCCTGCCCGGCCGACATGCCCTGCTCGATCAGGCCCGAGGCCAGCATGTAGGCCGGCACGCAGATGACCATGCCCAGCCACAGCGCCGCGAAGTGCCGCCAGCGCCAGGTGCGCTGCGCCGCGCTGGTCGGCGCCAGGTCTTCGTTCCACAGGTCGCTGTCAGGCGTGTTCATGCGGCGAAGCTTAGGGCCGCTTCGCGCTTACTGGCAATTGGCGGAACGACGTTCGACTGATCAGCTCAGCGCCGCGTAGGCCAAGGTCGCCAGACCCGTGCAGAACACCACGCATAGCGCGACCAGGGTTGCTCGCCCCCAGTCGAAGCACGGCCCGCCATGGCGCAGCACCGGCGGCTCGGGCTTGGTGATGTCGCACGCACGGAAGAAAACCGACTGGGTTTCCCCAGTCGAATAGGCTGTCCTTCTGGCCATTGCGGCCTCCCTGACGAGAGCGCCTCTGTCGGGCGCGTGGCGTTAACCTAAACCCGCTCGCTTCCCGGGAGAATTGGCCGGCGGATCACTACCGCGTGGGACGAATTGGCGGCGACCGCCCTGCCCGCCGAAAGATCAGAAAAAAGGCGCCGCTCAGGGATTGAGCAGGCGCCTAATTCCTAGTCCCAAGGACGTGAGGCCCTTAGTCGGCGTGGCCCGGTGTCCGGGGCGTCGCCCACGGGTCCGAGACGTCGGCCAGGGCCACGTCCAAGCAATCCACCGACACCCGCATGTCGCCGCCGCCTGCAAAGGTCAGGGTGACGACGCCGGCCGGGGCTTCCTCGGCTGGCTGGAAGCCGATCGACAGCAGCTCGACCACCGCGCCCTTGGCGTCGCGGCGCAGGTTGCGCCCCTGCACGCCGGTGACGTCGCCGAACTGCAGGGCCGAGCGCACGCGCTCGCCCTGCTTGCCGCCGGCCTCCCAGCGGAAGCGGTTGCAGGCGATGGTCAGGGTGCGCCCTTGGGCGTCCCAGCGGATGTCGCCGATCTTGGCGATGGCGTCCTGCAGGGCGGCCGACAGCACGCCGAGATCCTCGGCGTCGTGAGCCAGCAGGCGCAGCGGCTTGGCGGTTTCGGCCATGCCTAGAGCTCCGGCTCGCCGTCGCCCGCGATGCGGCGGACCTGCGCACCACAGGCGCCCAGCTTTTCTTCCAGGCGCTCGAAGCCGCGATCCAGGTGGTAGATGCGGCTGACCGTGGTCTCACCGCGCGCGACTAGGCCGGCGATCACCAGACTGACCGAGGCGCGCAGGTCGGTGGCCATCACTTCGGCGCCTTCCAGCTGCTCGACGCCGCGCACGCGGGCCTCGCCGCCAGAAACGGAGATGTCGGCGCCCAGGCGCATCAGCTCGGGGGCGTGCATGAAGCGGTTCTCGAAGATGGTCTCGCGGATGCGGCTCTCGCCGTTGGCGGTCGTCATCAGGGCCATGAACTGCGCCTGCAGGTCGGTGGCGAAGCCCGGGAACGGCGCGGTCTCGATATCCACCGCGTTCAGGCGCGAACCATTGCGGCGGATGATGCAGCCGTCATTGGTGTGCTCGACGCCGGCGCCGGCCTCTTCCAGCTTGGTCAGCAGGCTGTCGATCAGGCCCGGGCGAGCGTTGGTCAGGCGCACTTCACCGCCGGCCATGGCGGCGGCGACGGCGTAGGTGCCCATCTCGATGCGGTCGGGGATCACCGCGTGGGTCGCGCCGCGCAGGCGGGCGACGCCGGTGATGGTGATCGTCGGGGTGCCCGCGCCTTCGACCTTGGCGCCCATAGCGTTCAGGCACTCTTGCAGGTCGACCAGTTCCGGTTCGCAGGCGGCGTTCTGGATCACCGAGACGCCGTCGGCCAGCACGGCGGCCAGCATGGCGTGCTCGGTGGCGCCGACCGAGACGATCGGGAAGACGATCTCCGCGCCCTTCAGGCCGCGCGGGGCCTGGGCGTAGACATAGCCCTCGTGCAGGTCGATCTTGGCGCCCAGCGCTTCCAGCGCCTGCAGGTGCAGGTCGACGGGGCGCGCGCCGATGGTGCAGCCGCCGGGCAGCGAGACCTTGGCCTGGCCCGAACGGGCCACCAGCGGACCCAGCACGTTGAAGGAGGCGCGCATCTGGCGGACCAGGTCGTAGGGCGCAAAGCCGCTGGTGATCTCGGCGGCGTGCAGCAGCGTCTGCTGGCCGTCCGGACCGTCGCTCTCGGTGACCTCGACGCCCAGGCGCCTCAACAGCTTGCCCAGGAAGCGCGTGTCCGCCAGGCGCGGCATGTTCGTCAGGCGCAGCGGCTCGTCGGTGAGCAGGCTGGCCGCCATCAGCTTGATAGCAGAGTTCTTGGCGCCGCTGACCGGGATCGATCCGTTCAGCCGCGCGCCGCCGGTGATGGCGATGCGATCCATTCAGGTCCCTCGAACGCGCGGCGGTGGGGGTCGGCGCGCGGTCCACATGTGAGGGGCGGGTTCTATCCGTTGCAAGAGGGCTTGCAAGGGCTCCACACCGAAATTCGCCCGCTAAATCGGGGCCGAGAGATCGTAGGGCCGCTCGTCGTCGGGCCAGCGCAGGTCGTGGGTCGTGCTGGCGAGGTCGAGCGCCACCTGGGCCAGCTCGATCGCCTTGCGCGTCGCCGCCAGGGCGTCGCGGCCGAAAGCAGCCTTGCCGGCTTCCGTGTCGAACTGTCCGCCGTCGCCGACCAGCCGCACGGCGACCGCCCAGTCCTTCCCCTCCGGATTCGGGAACGGCGCCGACATCTCGACCGTCAGCTCGACCCGCTCGCCGCCGCGATGAGTTATCCCCAGCAGTTTGCGAACCGCGTTATACGGCCTCGGCGCGGCGTCCGCCGCCGTGACCGCGGGATCGGAACCTCCCGGAAAACCCCCACGGGCTGCGGCTTTCCGCTTCCGCAGGTTGGTGCGGAGCGCTTCGGCCAGCTTGGCCTCGCGGGTGGATTTGTCGTCGCTGATCGCCATGCGCCGGGGGTGCGGCGACAAAGATCGTCGGTCAAGACGATTTTGGGCTTGGCGTTCGCGATTCACCTCGCTATACGCCCCTCCTCTTCGCCGCGGTAGCTCAGTGGTAGAGCGCATCCTTGGTAAGGCTGAGGTCCAGGGTTCGAGTCCCTGTCGTGGCACCATGGGGATCCAAGCATAGCTTGGCTCCCCACCATTCCCCGGAAATTGCGAAGAGTTTCACCGCTTGATCGGCGGACGCCGTGTTGCGTCCGCGCGCGCTCTGAATTCGTCCGTCCACCGCACGGCAAAGATTCCGCCTATCGCGACGATAGGAACAATCAATTTTACCAATGGCCTCCGACGTAGGCTCCCTAGGCGCAGGTCGGGGGACCAATCAGGCGCGAGCAGCGCGGAGGAAACCACAATGGACGCTAAGGTCGACGACAGCGTGCAAGGTCAATGCCCGATGGGCAAAGGACGCGGAGGCAGAGGCAACCGCGACTGGTGGCCGCAAAATCTTCGCCTGGAGAGTCTCAACCAACATTCGCCGCGCTCCAATCCGATGGGCGAGGCCTTCGACTATGCCGAGGAATTCAAGAGCCTGGACCTGAACGCGGTCATCCAGGACCTCCACGCCCTGATGACCGACAGCCAGGACTGGTGGCCGGCCGACTTCGGTCACTATGGCGGTCTCTTCATCCGCCTGGCCTGGCACAGCGCCGGCACCTACCGCACCTCGGACGGCCGTGGCGGCGCCGGTGGCGGCCAACAACGTTTCGCCCCGCTGAACAGCTGGCCTGACAACGCCAACCTCGACAAGGCCCGCCGCCTGCTGTGGCCGATCAAGCAGAAGTACGGTCGCAAGATCTCGTGGGCCGACCTCTATGTGCTGGTCGGCAACGTCGCGCTCGAGTCGATGGGCTTCAAGACCTTCGGCTTCGCCGGCGGCCGCGCCGACCAGTGGGAGCCCGAGGAGCTCTACTGGGGCCCGGAAGGCTCGTGGCTGGGCGATGAGCGCTACAGCGGCGAGCGCCAGCTGCATCCGGCCTTGGGCGCGGTGCAGATGGGCCTGATCTATGTCAATCCGGAAGGCCCGAACGCCAATCCCGATCCCCTCGCCTCGGCGCGCGACATCCGCGACACCTTCGCCCGCATGGCCATGAACGACGAGGAGACCGTCGCCCTGATCGCCGGCGGCCACACCTTCGGCA